>CAZNNA010000383.1:0-1006 GCA_964573825.1 uncultured Treponemataceae bacterium | reverse complement strand
TCGTAGAGGGCGCTGTGTACCTCGCTCGGCACGGCGCCGCAGCGTACCAGGTCGAGGGCCGCCTCGAAGGTGCCGGCGCTCGTCTTGGAGTAGGCGAAGGAGCCCGTATCGTAGACGATGCCCGCGAAGAGGGCACGGGCGGCGTCCGGGCCGATGGCGCAGCCCATGGCCTTGCTGATCCGGTAGACCATCTCGCAGGTGGACGACGCCCCCGGTAGGGAGCACAGGGCGGCCGAGGGACTGCCCTTAGCCTCGTGATGGTCGATGATGAGGACGTCCTTGGCCTTGGCGATGATGCGATCGGTGACGTCGCCCGCGAACATGACGTCGTTGGTATCGAGGAGGACGGCGGTCGACGCGGCTATCTCCTCCTGGCTCGGGGCCGAGGAGGCGAGCGTGCCTATGACGCCGCCCGAGTCGATGAAGCCGTAGGCCGGCGCGTACGCCTCGGCGTTTACTATCGAGACGCGCTTGCCCAGCGACCGGAGGGCGGCGGCCAGCGCGTACTCGGCCCCGAGGCCGTCAGCGTCGGGTGACTCGTGCGATGACAGTATGAAGCCGTCGCGCGCGGCGAGGAAGACGGCGGCCTCTTCGATGGTCATGCTCGCGGCTCCTTAGCCTCGCCGGGAGCGTCCCCGTCCTTCCTGCGCCTGCGCCTGGCCAGGAAGACGGCCCCGGCGACCCCTATCGCTCCCGCGGCGGCTAGTCCCGCGGCTAGCGGCGCGCCGGAGAAGCCGGCGCGTCCCGAGCCCGAGGAGCCGTCCGGGATAGCGTCACGGCTCGGGGGGGCCTGAACGGACGGTTCCGTTGATCCGGCGCCCGGCGCGGCGGCGCCGGTAACGGCGGCGCCCGACGCGGCGACGCCGGATACGGCGACGCCCCGCGTGCCCGTATCGCTCGGGTCGGTTCCCGAGCCCGCGAGCGCGGAGGGCCCCCCGGTGGAGCCCGTCCCGACGGCGACCGATCCGGGTAGGGCCGGGTCGGAGCGAACGGGCGGCTCGGTGAG
>CAZNNA010000382.1:0-3018 GCA_964573825.1 uncultured Treponemataceae bacterium | reverse complement strand
AGCGTATCCTGGAGATAGACGAGGAGAGCCAGGAGGTCTACCAGCTGGTCCTCGAGGTCACCCGCCGGTCGGTCGAGGCCAAGGAAGCCTTCCTGACCCGCATACTCGAGTACGGGAGCGCCCGGGCCCTGGTGCTCAAGAGCGCCGACAGGATCAGCAACAGGATATCGCTCGGCTATACGACCGACGTAGAGTTCATACGGCGCTACGCTGACGAGACGGAGCGCTTCGTCTATCCCATAGCGGAGAAGGCTAATAAGGATATGCTGGCGGAGCTCGTAGAGCTCGTAGCGACGCGTCGCGATTTCCTCGCGCGCTGTTTCGAGATATAGAGCCTCAATAAGGAACGGAGGGCCCCATGCCCAAGGAATGGACCAAGGCGAGCATCGCCAAGACGATCGACCACACGATACTCAAGGCCATAGCGACGGAGCGCCAGGTACGCGAGCTCTGCGCCGAGGCCAAGGCCAACGGCTTCGCCAGCGTCTGCGTCAACCCCTGCTGGGTTCCGCTCTGCGCCAAGGAGCTCCACGGCGCCAAGGTGCTCGTCTGCACGGTCATAGGCTTCCCGCTCGGAGCCAACGCTACGGAGATAAAGGCTGCCGAGGCGGAGCTGGCCGTCAGGCAGGGCGCCGACGAGGTGGACATGGTCATTAACCTCGGCGCCGCCAAGGCGGGCGACTGGAAGACCGTAGAGGAGGATATCCGCCAGGTCGTCAAGGCGGCCGGGATGGCCGTCGTCAAGGTCATCATCGAGACCTGTTACCTGACCGACGCCGAGAAGGTCAAGTCCTGCGAGGCGGCGGTCAAGGCCGGCGCGCATTTCGTCAAGACGAGCACGGGCTTCGGCACGGGCGGCGCCACCGCCGACGACGTGCGCCTGATGCGCCAGACCGTAGGCGACAGGCTCAAGGTCAAGGCCTCGGGCGGCATACGGAGCTACCATGACGCCATCCAGATGCTCGACGCGGGGGCCGACCGGCTCGGCGCCTCGAGCGGCGTCGTCATCGTGAGCGAGCTACCGGAATAGCGACGGGCGGCGAGGGGCGCGATTAGGCTTCCCAGGCGCGCAAAGCGCGCTATACTGGGGAGCCGGAGGTCTCGCATGAAGTCCATCGCACCCTTCCTCGCCTCGTTCGCCGCCGCGCTCCTAGCCGTCTCCTGCGGAGCGGGCGACGCGGCGACCGGAGCCGCCGCCGCGGGCGAGCCTCGCCGGCCGGCGTCCATGGGCGTCGCCTTCGCCGTGGGCGGAAGGGACGACGCGTCCCTCAACCATGCCGCCTACGAGGGCCTCGCGTCGCTCGCGCGCGACTCGGGCGCCCGCATAGAGGGAGACCCCGACGCGGACCACGGCGACGCCCTCACCATACGCGTCCTCGAATCCGCGCATGGCGCGGCCGATCGCTCCCAGCTCCTACGATCCCTGGCCGAGCAGGGCAACGGGCTCGTCGTGGCCGTGGGCTTCCTCTTCAGCGACTCGATAGGAGCCGTCGCCAGGGAATACCCCGCGGTACGCTTCGCCCTGGTCGACGGCTACGTGCCCGACCTTAAGCCCGAGTCCAACCTGGCCTGCATAGGCTTCGCCGAGCACGAGGGCTCGTTCCTGGTAGGCGCCTACGCCGGCCGGGCCGCCGCCCGGTCCGGGGCCGACGCCCGGGTCGGCTTCGTGGGAGGCATGGACTCGCCCAGCGTCAGGCGCTACCACGCCGGCTTCGCGGCCGGCGCCGCCTACGCCAACCCGGGCCTCAGGGCCGCCGGGCGTATCCTCTCGTCGTTCGTGGCGCGCGATTCGAGCGGCTTCTCGGACGCCAAGCGGGCGGGCGAGCTGGCCTCGGTGCTCTACCAGCAAGGCCGGGCCGCCGTCATATACAACGCCGCGGGGGCGGCGGGCGTAGGCGTCTTCGAGGCTGCCTCCAGGCTCGGCGCCAAGGCCATCGGCTCCGATGCCGACCAGGGCGCCCTCCTGGCCGCTCTCCCGGGTGGCGCCGCGCTTTCCAAGGTGGTGGCGACGTCCATGGTCAAGCGGGTGGACCGCGCCGTCTATTCGCTCGGGCGAGAGCTGCTCGCCGAGGCGCCCTGGAGCGGCGGCTATCGTTCGCTCGGCCTGGCGGAGGGCGGCGTCGGCTACGCGACAGCCCTCCTCGATCCCGATGACCTAGCCTACCTATCAGACCTGTCGCGTCGCATAGCCGCTCGCGAGCTGCCAGTTCCCGACGACGAGGAGGAGCTCGGCCGCTACCTGGAGTCGCTACGGCCCTGATATTTCATGTTTCGCGATGTTGTATGCGGCTTGCATAGATGCCTCGATGAGATTACTATTCGTGATTGCGCCGCAGCGATCTAAGCCGCGACGCGATAAGGAGAGATGCATGAAATTCCGAACGTTCATCGCCACGACGCTCATCGTAGCGCTGGCCCTCGTAGGCTGCGCCAAGACCGAGAAGCCGGCTCCCGCTCCCGAGAAGCCCGCGTTCCGCGTCGGCCTCGTCACCGACCTCGGCGGCATCGACGATAAGTCCTTCAACCAGGGCACCTGGGAAGGCCTGGTCCGTTTCGCCGAGGAGAACAAGCTCGCCAAGGACAAGGACTACAAGTACCTCCAGTCCTCCGCCGAGGCCGATTACGTGCCGAACCTCAGCACCTTCGCCGACGAGAAGCTCAACCTGATCGTCGCGCCCGGCTTCCTCTTCGAGAAGGCCATGGGCGAGGTCGCCGACAAGTACAAGGATAATAAGTTCCTCATCATCGACTCCGTGGTTCAGAAGCCCAACGTGGCCAGCGCCGTCTTCGCCGAGCACGAGGGTTCCTTCCTCGTCGGCGTCGCGGCCGGCCTCAAGGCTAAGGCCGACGGCAAGAGCACGCTCGGCTTCATCGGCGGCATGCAGTTCCCGCTCATCGAGAAGTTCCAGGCCGGTTTCGAGCAGGGCGTCGCGGCCGTCTATCCCGAGGCCAAGGTGCTCGTCGACTATGCCGGCGACTTCGGCGCTCCCGACAAGGGCCAGGCCATCGCCCAGAAGC
>CAZNNA010000381.1:0-3063 GCA_964573825.1 uncultured Treponemataceae bacterium | reverse complement strand
ACGAGGACGGGCTACCCCGGAGCTTCGGCCACGCCAAGCTGTCCGGAGGCGCCGGCGCGGCGCCAAGCTCGGCGGGCTATACCAACGTAGGCGTCAGGGTCTATAGGGCCCGGGCCCTGCGCGAGGCGCTGCTATCGATGCGGGAACGGTATTGGACCGCCGCCTCGGGCTACGCCCTGCCGGGCAACGCCCCGGCGACGGACGAGCACGGCGGCGAGTTCGCCCTGGACAACGTCGACGCCTTCCTGGCGGCCGAGGGGAGAGCCCGTATCCTGGCCGTGGCGCGGCCCGAGGAGCTGTCCCCGGTCAAGTCCCTGGCCGACCTGCCGCGCTTCGAGCGCGACATGGCCGCGGTAGCCGAGGACTGGCGGGCGCCCTACTCGAAGAGCGGGAGCGGCTTGGAGAAGAAGTAGCCCTGGCCGTAGTCGACCTTGAGCTCGACGAGCCTATCCTTCACGGGCTCCGAGCGAACGAACTCCGCTATGGTCTTGAGCCCCATCACGTGGCCTATCGAGTTGATGGAATCGACCATCGTATAGCTCACGAGGCTCTCGTCGACGTTCTGCACGAAGGAGCCGTCTATCTTGACGTAGTCGACCGGCAGGTTGCGTAGGTACCCGAACGACGAGAAGCCGGCCCCGAAGTCGTCGAGGGCGAAGGTGAAGCCCTCCACCTTGAGGCGGTTGATGAAGCGCGTCGCGTAGGACAGGTTCTGGATGGCCGCCGTCTCCGTTATCTCGAAGCAGAAGTCGCTCGCCGCGAGCGAGTACTTGTTGAGGTAGTAGAGGATGGTATCGATGAGGGCGTCGTCGAGCAGCGAGGGGCCCGATAGGTTGATGGAGAAGACCTTGTCGGCCAGAGGCGAGCCCTGGTCCTTGTGGATGCGGAAGGCCCGCATGGAGTTCTCCAGCACCCAGCGGTCTATCTGCGGCATCAGGTTGTAGCGCTCGGCGGCGGGTATGAAGTCGTTGGGCCCCGATATGCTGCCGTCCTCGTTGACGAGCCGTAGGAGTATCTCTATCTTGGGGCGCATGCCGCCGGCCGGGTCGAGGGGCTCTATGGGCTGGTAGTAGAGTATGAAGCGGTTCTCCTCCACGGCCCTGTTTATCTTGCCTATCCACTCCATGTCGCCGCGCCGGCGCCGGAACTTGGATTCCTGGGCCTGGAACACGGTGATGCGGTTGCCGCCCTCCTCCTTGGATATATGGCAGGAGTCGTCGGCCGCCGCCAGCACGGCGTGGATGTCGCCGGTCTCGCGGTCTATGGGCACGATGCCTATGGAGAGGGTCACGGGGAAGGCCGTCGTCTGCCACTGGAAGCGTTGGCGCTGCACGGCGCTCTGCAGGCGATTGCCTACGTTTATGGTGTCCTCGGCCAGGCAGTTCATGAGGATGACGGCGAATTCGTCGGCGCCAATGCGCGCCGACAGGTCGTTGCGCTGGATATTCGTCTGGATATGGCTGGCTATCTGCCTGAGGAGCTCGTCCCCGGCCATGGTGCCGCAGGTATCGTTGATGGCCTTGAAGCGATCGACGTCGAGCACCATGAGCGAGTGGCTGCCGCCTATCATCTTGACGTTCTTGAGTATCTCGCCGAGCTTGTAGCCGAATTCCTCCCGGTTGGATAGGCCGGTGAGGCTGTCGTGGCTCGACTGGTAGTTGAGCGTCTCCGACAGGCGCCTGAGCTCCGTTATGTCTCGTAGCGTCAGGAGGTAGCCGTCCGTCGCGTTCTCGCGCTCGTGGATGCGGGTTATGGAGCCGTCGAGCACGAGGGTCTGCCCGGCCAGGTTCTTCAGGGTCACGTCGTTGAAGAAGGTCGAGCGCTCGCCCACGCTGACTATCCCCGACAGTATGTCCTTCTTGGTCGAGGATTCGGTCAGGTTAAGGAAGCGCGATAGGCTCTTGCCCTTGACGTCGAATTCCTTGGCGCCCGTGATGTCCTCGGCGACCTGGTTCATGAACTGCACGTTCAGGTCCATGTCCACCGCTATGATGCCGTCGTTGATCGACTGCAGTATGGCGCTGAAGAGCCGCTCCTGGCGGGTGAGCTTGCTGGCCATCTCGTGCTTGTAGAGGGCTATGTCGATGGTGGTATAGAGCTCGCGCTCCTTGAAGGGCTTGAGGATGTAGCCGTAGGGCTGTACCTCCTTGGCGCGCTCGAGGGTCTTCTCGTCGGTATAGGCGGTCAGGAAGATGAAGGGTATGTTCTTGGCGGCCTTGATGGTCCTGGCCGCCTCGACGCCGTCCATGGCCCCGGAGAGCATGATGTCCATGAGGATGATGTCGGGCTCGAGATCCAGGGCCAAGGCGACGGCTTCCTTGCCCTCGCCGGCCATGCCGACGACGGAGTAGCCGAAGCGCTCCAGCCTGCGCTGGAGGTCGATGGCGATTATCTTCTCGTCCTCTACGATCAACACGCGCTCATTGTTCATCGACGCGTCTCCGTCTCATGTTCGCTCCGTGCCTTAGGGACAAGTATATACGATACGAAGTAATATTCGAGCATTTTCTAGGTAAAAAGCGCGCGCGCCGCCGCGCCTATCGCTCCCGAGCCGAGGATGGCCCAGAGCGGGTTGACCTTGGTGAACGAGGCGACGGAGAAGGCGGCCAGGGCGAGGGCCGCGTTGAGGGGAGAGGAGACCGCCCGAGGGGCGAAGGACCAGACGGTCATCAGGATGAGGGCTATCGTGCCGGTCTTGAGGGCCTCGGGGAGCCGGTCGTTCGAGCGCGACGCGCGGGAGTAGAGGCTCCCCACGGCGAGCCCGATCGCGACCGGGGCGGCGATGACGGCGATGGTGGCCGCGAGCGCGCCCGGTAGGCCGTGGAGCCTATAGCCGACGAGGGTCGCGGCGTTCAAGGCAACGGGGCCGGGCGTTATCTGGGCTACCGCTAGGAGCCGCTCGAATTCTCCCGCCGTAAGCCAGGCCTTGCCAACTATCTCCGCGTTGATGATGCCAACGATGGTCCAGCCGCCGCCGAAGGAGGCGAGCCCAATCTTGAGGAAGGCTAGGACGAGGCTCAGCACGGCCGCCTCCCCTCGAGCAGGAAGGAGGCGGCCGCGAGG
>CAZNNA010000380.1:0-3116 GCA_964573825.1 uncultured Treponemataceae bacterium | reverse complement strand
TCGCCCTACCAGGCAGCCGAGGCAAGGCCTTCGCCTCACGGGATTCCGTCCCGGCCGGGTGTACCGGTCCACGCTCCGCCCTACGCCTCGGCCGAAGGCAAGCCCCTCGCCGCGGCTCATGCGGGCGCTCGGAGCGAAGCCTCGGCGGGTAAGGAAGCGATCGAGGCTGCCTCGGCCTTGGCCGCGGCGAAGTCGGCGTCCAGGGAGCATGGCTCGGCCGCGCTCCTAGCCGATGCCGCCGCCGCCGCGTCCCGGCGGCCCGACTCGCAGGCAGCCTTCGCGGCCTACCGGTCGAGCGCCAAGGCTCACGAGGTTCCGCTCTCCTCTCCTAAGGCTGAGCCCGTCGTCGCGGCCAAGCCGCGATCCCCCGCGACGTTCTCGGCCATGGTCAAGAGGCCGGCCTCCGCCAGGCTCGCGCTCCATGTCCGTGGCCAGAATACGCGCATCGGACTGCGAAACGTCCGCGTCATGCACGCGGGCGGCAAGGCCTCGGTCGGCGGCGGCTCGAGCGACTTCCTCATCTTCCTCTTGCCCGTACCCCGGCGCATTGGGCACCTATATTTCGACGGGGACGACGCGACCTTCGTGCCGGCGCGGATGGAGTTCTTCCCGGAGTACGACGGACCGATAGTCGACTGCCTCGGCAAGGAAATCAGGGCGGTAACGTCGCGCGGCAAGGAGCTCGTCCTCACCTTCGATCGCTACGAGGCGCCCGAGGAACGGGTGAACCGACTGCTCCACTGCATCGAGGCTCCCGGCCTAGGGCTTCTCTAGGCGCAGGAGCGCCTGCGCGGCCCTCTTCCTAACCGCCTCGTTGGCGTCTCCCGCGGCCATGGAGCGGAGCGCCTCCTCGTGGCCGCGCGCCCTGTTACGCTCTATCCAGGCTATGGCGCCGAGCCTCGTCGAGAAGTCCTTATCCGCCAGCAGTATATCGATGAAGCCGGAGGCCTCGGCCGCGTCCACCTTGATGATAGCCCGAGCGAACGCCTGGTAGAGACTCTTCTCCTTCTCGAGCGAGGCCGCCTTGACGATGTCGACGGCCTTGGCCCTATCCTCCGGCCTGCCGCGCTCGATCAGGCATCCAAGCGCGACGGCTCTGTAAGCCGAGCCGTGCTTCGCCTCGGCGAGGAACGATGACAGGTAATCGAGGGCCCTGTCGCCGCCTATGGAGGCGAGGGCCTTGAGCGAGGCCTCGCGGACGGTCTTCTCCGGATCGTAGGACGCCTTGTACTCGAGGAAGGGAACGGCGCCCGCATCCTTACCCGAGGCGGCGGCCCTGACGGCGGCCGCGCGAGGCAGGACGTGCGAGTCCCGTAGACCCTCCCGAACCGCGCTCACGGCGCTATCGCTCGAGAAGGCGCCGAGGGCCTCTATCGCCTGGGCTCGCACGTGCGGGTCGCTGCCCGCCGCCGCCTTGATGAGGATAGTAACGGCGCGCTCGTCCCCCATGGCGCCGAGCGCCTCGCAGGCGTACATCCTGAGCGCCTTGGTGGACTCCTCGGACGAGGCTATGCCCGCGAGCAGGTCGAAGGCCTCGACAGCCTTGAGCGCTCCCAAGGCCTTGACTATGGCTTCCTTAGTATCCTTCTCGACGCCTTCGCGTTCGTAAGCCTCGAGGAGCGCCCTAGCCTCGCGAGCCTTGCCCGCGGCCCCGAGCAACCTGATCGCGGCGGGGGTGAAGCGCTTCTCCTCGTTACCGAGTATCTCGACCGCCGACTCTAGCATGCGCGCCGAGCGTAGGGCGGTCGCGTAGCCAAGGGCCGCGTCGACGAGCGCGTCCGCATGCGAATCCCTCGCCTTCACTATCCCCAAGGCCCGGTCCTCGGCGGCGCGCAGGTCGAGCGCCGCGCAATACTCGAGCACGGCTATCCGTAGCTTATCGCTCGTCGCGGAGTCGAACGCGGCCAGGAGCTCCTCGGCGTAATCCGTATTCTTCTCCGCCTTGAGCGCGTCCAGGAGCTCGATCACCTGGCCTTCTATTCCATACCGTATGGTTGACAGCCGCTTCTCGGCATCCGCCTTGGCGGCCGCCTCCGCCTTGGCGGCCGACTCCGCCTTGGCATCGGGAGCGGCCGCGGGCGCGGCTTCCTGGGCCAGGCATGGAATTGATGATACGGCCAACGCCAGCGCGGCTAGGCAGCCCGGGGGGCAGGAGCGTCGCTTCATCGCGGCCTCAGAGCCTCGAGCGATAGCGGGCCAAGAAATCCCTCTTGAAGTCAATGAAGCGTCCTTCCTCTATACTATACCGTATCCCGCGCACTAGTCCCTGAAGGAAGGCCAGGTTATGGTAGCTGGCGAGCATCGAGTAGAGGATCTCGTCGTTCTTGTACAGGTGCCGCAGGTAAGCGCGGGAGTACTGCCTGCAGACTCGGCACTCGCAGTCGGGGTCGGCGGGGCCCAGGTCGCGCTCGTAGCGAGCCTGCTTGATCGACAGCGGCCCGTAGCTCGTGAAGAGGAGGCCGTTCCTAGCGGTTCGCGTGGGGAAGACGCAGTCGAACATGTCCACGCCGTTCTGCACGGCTTCGAGGATGTACTCGGGCGTCCCTATGCCCATGACGTAGCGGGGCTTGTCCTCCGGCAGGAGGGCGGCCGTATAGGCCAGGAGCTCGGCGTACACGTCGAAGGGCTCGCCCACCGACAGGCCGCCGATGGCTATCCCCGGCGTGTCGAGCGCGAGAATCTCCTCGGCGCTCCTCGAACGAAGATCCTTGTAGAAGTTGCCCTGTACTATGCCGAAGAGGTTCCCCTGGAAATCGCCGCGGGTCTCCTCCCATCGGCGCTTCGAGCGGGTCGCCCAGGCCGTCGTCATGCGCAGGGCCTTGAGGGCCGCCTTCTCGTCTATGCCCCAGGGGGTGCAAACGTCGAGCTGCATGAAGATATCGCTCCTGAAGGCGGTCTGGACGTCGACCACGAGCTCCGGCGTGAAGAAGTGCCGGCTACCGTCGATATGGGATTGAAAGGCTACGCCTTCGTCGCTCAGCTTACGTAGCTTGGAGAGGGAGAATACCTGGAAGCCTCCGGAGTCGGTCAGGAAGTTGCCCCGCCATCCGGTGAAGCCGTGCAGTCCCCCCGCCTGCCGTATCAGGTCGTGCCCGGGACGCAGGTACAGGTGGTAG
>CAZNNA010000379.1:0-3119 GCA_964573825.1 uncultured Treponemataceae bacterium | reverse complement strand
TGGAGGCGTCGTAGTCGCCCTCGTTGACGCCCATGACGAAGGTCTTGATCTTCTTGGTGTCGTCCTTGCTCTTGGCCGGGGCGCTGATGATGACCTTCTTGGCGCCGGCGGCGAGGTGGTCGTAGGCGCGCTCGTCGGAGAATATGCCGGTGGACTCGATGACGTACTCGACGCCGAGCTTGGCCCACGGCAGGTTCTTGACCTCCTTCTCGGCCATGACGCACCTGACCTCGTGGCCGTTGACGACGAGGATATCGTCCTCCGCGAGCGAGGCGTCGCTCTTCCTGGAGCCGATGTCGGCCTTCATCCGCCCATGGACGGAGTCGTAGCGAAGCTGGTAGGCGAAGTACTTGGCATCGGTCGCCACGTCGACCACCGCCACCACGTCTATCTTGTTCGTGCCGAGCAGGCCCTGCTCGACTATGGACTGGAAGACCAGACGACCGATGCGGCCGAATCCGTTGATTGCTACCTTCATGAAGGCCTCCTCACAGGGGTTTAGTTCAGAACCGGTATATTTGTATCTATATGATATCGACAAGGAGAATCATTCGTCAACAGAGGCCGTATAAATATGCAACAAACCGGCCATCAATGCAATGAAGGGCGAGGGAAAATTTTCCATTTTAAAAAAGACTCCTCGGTTCCGATACTAGAGGTGTCAGGCGCCGCCGCGGCTCCCCTCCCAATTCGTCGCGGCCGGCGCCGGCAAGCCTGTCAGGGCGGGCCGGTCGCGGGCGACCGGCCTTTTTTTATCGCAAAGCCTCTTCCAAAAGCAACCGACTTTTAAAAGAGGCTCGCGAGCTTGACCTTATCGCGGCCTTTCGCGTAGGCTTTCGCCGAAATGTCATCGGGACGGATAGCTGGAATCATCATCAAGGCGCTCGCCGTGCTGGCCCTCGTCTTCGCCGTCCTCTTCGGCGTGGCGTTCGGCGCCGCCATCGCGTCCGTCAAGAATATCATGGCGGTCGAGAATTTCTCCAACTTCGATCCGCCCCTACCCTCGCGGCTCCTCGACAGCAAGGGCCGGCTAATCACGGAATTCGCCTCCAGCGAGAAGCGCGAGATAGTCTCCATCAAGGAACTGCCCCAGCACCTCATAGACGCCCTGATAACGCGCGAGGATAGGCCCTTCTGGACCCACCCGGGCTTCACGCTCAAGGCCTATGCCCGCGCCTTCGTCGGCATACTGACCGGCAAGAACATGGGCGGAGGGTCCACCATAACCCTGCAGCTCGCGGGAACGCTCTACGCCGACCGCCGCGATATAAGCCTCCGGAGGAAGTTCGTCGAGCTCTGGTGGGCGTTGCAGCTCGAGCGCCGATTCTCCAAGCAGGAGATCCTGGAGATGTACATGAACCGGATGATCATGGGTCCGGGCGTCTACGGCGTGGAGGCGGCCAGCAAGTACTTCTTCGGGCACTCGGCCCGCGACATCACCATAGCCGAGTCGGCCATCCTCGTCATCCAGCTCTCGAGCCCCACTCGCTTCAACCCCATACGTAATCCGAATATCGCCCGGGACCGTTCCAAGGAGGTCTTGAACCAGATGGTGGACCTCGGCTACGTGAGCCGGGAGGCCGCCGACGACTCGTTCTCCAAGTATTGGGATAGCTACGACTACACTCGAGTGGCGAGCGCGGCCTTCTACGCCCGCGACGACAAGGCGCCCTGGTTCACCGAGTACGTGCGTCGCCAGCTCGACGGCATGCTCTACGGCTCCACCGACCTCTACAAGGACGGACTGACGATACACACGACCCTCGACCTCGACTACCAGGCCAGCGCCGATCGGTACATGAGCCGCTACCTGGAGCAGATAAACAAGGAGTACGTCAGCTCCTCCTCGAGGCGACTCCAGGAGGCCGAGCGCCTCTACGCCCCCATGGCCGAGATGCTCGGACTGGCCTTCAACCTGGAGGGCATCTTCTTCCAGGAGGCCAAGGTAGAGGCCAAGTCGATGGAGTACTACCGCAAGCGCCTCAACACGACGGTCGACGCCCTCGCGCTCATGTTCGGCCTCGACTCGCTCAAGGCGGCCACCAACGCCAGCTACGGGGCGTCCAAGGCCGAGCTCGAGAAGAATTTCGTCGAGGGCGCCCTCATCACCATCGATAACGAGACCGGGCACGTGAAGGCCATCGTAGGCGGCACTAAATTCGACCAGTCCAACCAGCTGATCCGGGCGACCCAGGCCCAGCTCATGCCCGGTTCGTGCTTCAAGCCGCTCTACTACTCGGCGGCCATAGACTCGCGGCGCTTCACCCAGGGCTCCCTCATCTACGACGCCCCGGTCGTCTTCTATAACGACGACGGCACCCCCTACATTCCGCTCAACTTCAAGGGAGAATGGAAGGGACAGGTACTGACCTGGTACGCCCTGGCCAAGTCCATGAACGTGCCGTCGGTCAAGGTCCTCGACGCCATAGGCTTCGACGCGGCAATCAACCGGGCGGCCGCCTTGCTCGACATCACCGACCCCGCCCAGGTACGGGCCTCGTTCCCCCGCGTCTATCCCTTGGCCCTCGGCATCTGCCCCGTCTCCCCAATCCAGATGGCCAGGGCCTTTGCCGTGTTCGCCAACCAGGGGCGCGAGGTGACGCCCATATCCATACTGACGGTAGAGGACAGGGACGGACGCCCCATCCTAGAGCCTGAGAAGGACCTCAGGGCCTCGCAGAAGAAGAAGGGCTCGGGAATCCAGGTCGTCTCGCCCCAGAACGCCTACGTCATGACCGACATGCTCAAGCGCGTCACCTCCGTAGGCACGCTCTCATGGCCCACCTCCTCGGGCACAAAATTCACCTATCGCGACGCCGACGGCAAGCGCTATACCATCCCGGCCGCGGGTAAGACCGGTACCACGCAGAACTGGGCCGACGCGTGGACGGTTGGCTATACGCCCTACATGACCACCGCCATCTGGTTCGGCTTCGACCGCCCCGGCAACTCGCTCGGCGTCAACCAATCGGGCGCCGCCATCGCGGGCATAGCCTGGGCCAACTACATGGCCGACATACACCAGGGCCTTCCGTTCAAGGACTTCGTACGGCCCCAGTCCGGCCTGATAGACGTCAAGGTCTGCTCCGTCTCGGGGCTCCTGCCGACGGAGCACTGCA
>CAZNNA010000378.1:0-3122 GCA_964573825.1 uncultured Treponemataceae bacterium | reverse complement strand
AGAGCCTCGAGTGGAACGTAGCCTTCACGGCGATGCAGGTTCGAGGCGAGTACCTGAAGCCCGTGCTCGGGCGGCTCTTCCGGATCAGGGACGAGGCCGGCATGAGGGCCCTGACCCAGGAGTACATCGATATGCTCGACATCAAGTGCACCGGGCCGGCGCAGCCGGCCAAGGAGCTGTCGGGCGGTAACCAGCAGAAGATATGCCTGGCCAAGGCCTTCGCCATCCGGCCTAGGCTCCTCTTCGTGTCGGAGCCGACTCGCGGGATCGACGTGGGCGCTAAGCGTCTCGTGCTCGATACGCTCCATCGCTATAACCGCGAGTACGGGACGACTATCGTCATGGTCTCGAGCGAGCTCGAGGAGCTCAGGTCCATATGCGATAGGATCGCCATCGTGGACGAGGGGCGCATCGCCGGCATACTCGAGCCGACCGCCGATATTTCCGAATTCGGCCTGCTCATGTCGGGCGAACGCGCCGACTCGGTGGGGAGGACCGCATGAACGGTATCAAGCGCTTCATAGCCGATTTCGGTTGGCCACGCATAATAATATCTATATTCCTACTCGCGCTGCTCGCGGTCGCGCCCTTCGTAGGCGTGCGCCTCGACGCCTCGATCTCGGATATCCTGGCCCGCTTCGGTCGTAACGCCGTCTGGGTCCTCGCGCTCGTACCGATGGTGCAATCGGGATGCGGGCTCAACTTCGGCCTTTCCATAGGCATCCTGGCCGGCCTCATCGGCGCGGCGGTGACCCTGCAGTTCAACTTCTACGGGCTCTTCGGCTTCGCGGTGGGCCTGGCGGTCGCCATCCCGTTCGCCATCCTGTTCGGCTGGCTCTACGGAAAGCTGCTCAACCGGGTCAAGGGCGAGGAGATGACCATCGCGATCTACGTGGGCTTCGCCGGCGTGATGTTCATGTGCATCATGTGGGTCGTCCTGCCCTTCACCAACCCCAATATGGTCTGGGCCTTCGCCGGGACCGGACTGCGGACGAACCTGACCATCAACGAGATGACCGTGGCGGCCGGCCAGCATCCGCACTGGCGGCTCATCCTGGACGACTTCCTCGCCGTCCGCATCGGGCCCTTCTTCAAGTTCCCGACGGGGCTGCTCCTCTTCGTGGCGCTCTGCGCCTTCCTCGTTCGCCTCTTCATGCGGACGAGGACCGGTACCGCCATGACGGCCGTGGGCTCGAATCCGGATTACGCCAGGGCCAGCGGGGTGAGCGTGGATAGGATGCGCAGCGTCTCCGTCATCCTCTCCACGGTACTCGGCGCCGTCGGGAGCCTCGTGTACTCCCAGAGCTACGGCTTCGCCCAGCTCTACCTCGGCCCGCTGCTCATGCCGTTCTCGGCCATCGCGGCCCTCCTCATCGGAGGGGCGTCGGTAAAGAAGGCTAGCATCCTCAACGTCGTCGTGGGCGCCTTCCTCTTCCAGGGGCTCCTCACGATGACCCCGTCCGTCATCAACTCCGTCGTCAAGTCCGACATGTCGGAGGTCGTGAGGCTCATCGTGTCAAACGGTATCATACTCTACGCGCTGACGCGCAAGATGAAGGTGTCTAAATGAGGGGCGCCAAGGCGATAGGCCGCTTCTTTTCGGACAACGCCGTCAGCGTTCTCTTCCTGGCCATAGGGCTCGCCTCGGTACCGTTCTGCGGTATCAGCGTACCGGGCATCATCCAGGAGATGCTGACGCGGCTGGGGCGAAACGCCTTCCTCGTGGTCGCCCTGCTCCTGCCTATCTACGCGGGCATGGGACTGAACTTCGGCATGGTGCTCGGCGCCATGGCCGGCCAGGTAGGGCTCATCTTCGCTGTGGACTGGAACGTCATGGGCGTGCCCGGGCTCGTGTTCGCCGCCCTCATAGGAACGCCTATATCCATAGCCCTCGGCTGGTTCTGCGGGTTCATACTCAACAAGGCCAAGGGCCGGGAGATGGTCACGGGCTACATCCTCGGTTTCTTCATGAACGGCGTGTACCAGTTCTTCGTCCTCTACGTCATGGGGACCCTCATTCCCATACGCTCGTCGAATATCGTGCTATCCCGCGGCTACGGCATACGCAATACCCTCGACATAGACGCGCTCAAGCAGGCTCTCGACAACCTGCTTCGCGTGGAGGTCGGGAGCGGGGCCTGGCGCTTCACGCTGCCGATAGCCTCGTACCTGGTGCTCGCGGCGCTCTGCCTCTTCGTGGTCTGGTTCAAGAAGACCAAGCTCGGCCAGGACATGCGGGCGGTGGGCAACGACATGACCTCGGCCAACGCCGCGGGTATCCCCGTCGAGAGGACGAGGATCGTCGCCATCATCATCTCAACGGTGCTCGCGTGCTTCGGGCAGATCATCTTCATCCAGAACATGGGTACGATGCCGACCTATACCTCGCACGACTCCACCGGCTTCTTCGCGGTGGCGGCGATACTGGTAGGCGGCGCCTCCGCCAAGCGGGCGTCGATCTCTAACGTCTTCGTCGGCGTCATCCTGCTGCACTTCCTCTTCTACGTCACGCCGCTCGCCGCCAACACGCTGACGGGCAACGCCGGCCTCGGCGAGTACTTCCGGCAGTTCATAGGGTACGGCGTCATAGCGTTCTCCCTCGTGCTCTACGCCTGGAGGGAGAAGAACGATGTCGCTCGCGCCAGGGCCGGGCTCCGCGGCGGGGCCGCGGAGCCCGTACCGCTCGGAGGTGCCAAGTGAAGCCGTTAGCCAAGGGCACGAAGGCCCGTCGAAGGGTAGTTGGCCTGTCCCTCGTAGCGATCTACGTGGCGCTGACCGTGTTCGTCTTCAACCTCGGCAAGGGCTACTACGTCTACGTCGACAACAGCGACACCGAGGACGGACTCGCCGAGGCGATCATGGATGGCGTCATCGTACAGATAGACGACAACGAGAGCGCCGAATACTACGCCCGCGATAGGGATAAATTCCGCCTGCGCGGCAGGGAGCATAGGGTTCGCCTCGAGCTCCTCGCCGACGGCGCCGTCATCGAGAGGACGGTGGACGTGGGGGGGCTCGGCGATAACGTGCTCCTATCCATTCCTAAGCTCGCGGCGGGCATGGAGCCGGCGACGAGCAGGTTCGAGGCCATCGTCTTCACGGCGCCCGCAGAGGAGCCGGTT
>CAZNNA010000377.1:0-3139 GCA_964573825.1 uncultured Treponemataceae bacterium | reverse complement strand
CCGTCGAGGCCCTCGCCGCCGACGAGGCCGTCAAGGCCGTAGTGCTCAGCCCGGGCCCCAAGGGAGCGGCCGCCGCCGTGGCCGCGGCCAAGGCCCTCAGGCCGGGTCTCCTCTGTTACGTGGCCTTCCCCGAGGAGGAGCCCATCGTCATACAGGCGAGCGGCGCCGACCTCGTGATAGGCGCCGCCCCCGGCTCGGAGCCGGTCGCGTACCCGCTGACCGCGGGCCTCGTCGACTTCGCCAAGGCGGCCGTAGACGGCCTGGCGGCCCGCGACTCGCTAGAGTCCCTCGCCGCCGAGATGCGCGCGTACGTTCCCGAGCATACGGTTAGGCTCGACCACTACGTGGACGCCGAGACTCGGGTCCGCGCCAAGAACCACGCCCTGGCGACGATAGCGCCGCGCTAGGCTCGCCCCCGGCCCGGGGCCGGGCGGAGGTCCAGCTGGCGAGGGCCTCCGCCCGAGGGCATACGAGCGTTAATTATTTTTCTTGACAGCATGATATTTCAATCCTCATAATCCTCCGATCGGGCGCTGACCAGCGCGCTCGCCACCCTTCACCCCCCCCACTAGAAAGCGCCGAGGGAGCGATGAGCGGCGCGGCCACTTCGGTTCTTCGTAAGGCACGGCGTCAGCCCCGGCAGACGGCGCTCGAGCTCTCATGTCTCTCTGCCAGTTAAGGAGGCACTATGAAGAAGGCTCTCAGGATCGTCGCGCTCGCCCTCGCGTTCTCGCTAGCCGCCACCGCGGCGTTCGCGCAGGCCAAGTACCACGTAGGCGTCGTCACCGGTACGACTTCCCAGTCGGAGGACGAGTTCCGCGCCGCCGAATGGCTCATGAAGACCTACGGCAAGGTCACCGACGGCGGCATGATCAAGCACGTCGTCTATCCCGATGATTTCCCGTCGCAGCAGGAGACCGTCATCTCCAGCATCGAGGCCCTCGCCAACGACCCGCTCATGAAGGCGGTCGTGGTGGTCCAGGCCATCCCCGGCACGACCGAGGCCTTCCGCCGCATCCGGGCCAAGCGCCCGGACATCGTCCTCCTGGCCGGCATGCCCCAGGAAGACCTCCCCGTCGTTTCCGGGACCTCGGACATGATAGTCGACTTCGACCAGGTGTCGCGCGGCTATACCATCATCTGGGCCGCCAAGGAGCTCGGGGCCAAGACCTTCGTGCACATCTCCTTCGCCCGGCACATGGCCATCGAGCAGCTGTCGCGGCGCAGGGCCATCTTCGAGCAGGCCTGCAAGGACCTCGGCCTGACCTTCGCCTTCGAGACCGCCCCCGACCCGACCTCCGACGTGGGCATGGCCGGCGCGCAGCAGTTCATCTCCGAGAAGGTTCCCCAGTGGCTCCTCAAGTACGGCCCCAAGGGCGAGAAGGTCTGCTTCTTCGCCACCAACGACGGCCAGACCGAGCCGCTGCTCCGCGAGCTGATCAAGTCCAAGAACGGCGTGTTCGTCGAGTCCGATATCCCCTCGCCGCTCATGGGCTACCCGGCCGCCCTCGGCGTCGACCTGTCCAAGGAAGCCGGTGACTTCGGCGCCATCGTCAACAAGATCGAGAAGGCCATCGTCGACAAGGGCGCCGCCGGCCGCTTCGGTACCTGGAAGTTCTCCTCGAACTACTCGGTGACCGCCGGCCTCGCGATCTTCGGCATGAACGTCATAGACGGCAAGGCCAAGAAGGATTCGATGGCCGACCTGTTCAAGGCCCTCGGCCAGACGACCCCCGGCGTCAAGTGGCAGGGTTCCTACTACAACGACGCCAGCACCGGCGTTCGCTTCAAGAACGTGGTGACCGTCTTCATGGACACCTACATCATGGGCAAGCCCGGCAAGGTGCTCGAGACCACCAAGGTAAAGATCGATCCAAAGTATTACACGATTAAATAACTCCCATCGGTGACGACGTCCCGGAGGGGGCCTGGCGGCCCTCTCCGGGACGATCGAGCCAGCGGATCGCGCTCCGGGCCGAGGGCCGGCGATCCCGCCCCTATCCCGCACAAGACACGCGAGAGGATTACATGGCTCAGGATTCTGTGCTTCTTAAGATCGAGCACGTGGCCAAGGAATTCTACGGCAACGTCGTGCTCAGCGATATCAGTTTCGAGTTGAAGGCCGGCGAGATCCTGGGACTGGTCGGCGAGAACGGCGCCGGGAAGTCGACCCTGATGCGTATCCTGTTCGGCATGCCCGTGATAGCCGAGACCGGGGGCTACGAGGGGCGCGTCCTCATAGAAGGGCGCGAGGCCCGCTTCAAGAACCCGTTCGACGCCCTCGACGCCGGCATAGGCATGGTCCACCAGGAGTTCAGCCTGATCCCCGGCTTCACCACCACGGAGAACATCGTACTCAACCGGGAAGACATGCGCCCGAGCCTCCTTAACGAGGCGTTCGGCGAGCGTATGAGCATCCTCGACCGGAAGGCCATGCGGGGCCGCGCCGAGAAGGCCTTCGAGAAGCTGGGCGTCAGGCTCGACGTGGACATGCTCGTCTCCGAGATGCCGGTAGGCCATAAGGAATTCACCGAGATAGCGCGAGAGATAGACAGGGCCAATACCCGGCTCCTGGTCCTCGACGAGCCCACGGCGGTACTGACCGAGACCGAGGCCGACGTGCTCCTCAAGGCGCTCAGGAACCTGGCGGCCCAGGGTATCTCTATTATATTTATATCACATAGATTGCATGAGGTCATAGAGGTCGCCGATAGGGTCGTCGTACTCAGGGACGGGCATATCGTCAAGGACCTTCCGGCGCGAGAGGCCTCCGTCAGGGACCTGGCCGCCTGGATGGTCGGCCGCAGCGTCGCCGCCGAGAGACCTCCCGAGGAGGGCAGGACCTTCGGCCCTGATATACTCGAGATCGACAACCTCTGGGTGGACATGCCCGGGGAGACGGTCAAGGACGTGAGCCTGCGGGTAAGGAGCGGGGAGATCTTCGGGATCGGCGGCCTGGCCGGCCAGGGAAAGCTAGCCATACCGAACGGCGTCATGGGACTCTTCCCCGCGGGAGGGCGAATGTCCTTCGACGGGAAGCCGATCCCGGCCGACGACCCCTTGGGGGCGCTCCGGCTGGGGCTATGCTATTCTTCATCCGAGCAGGGCCCGAAAGACATAATAATAGGAAGAACCGGGC
>CAZNNA010000376.1:0-3143 GCA_964573825.1 uncultured Treponemataceae bacterium | reverse complement strand
CAGCTCATGCACATAGAGATGTTCAACGTCGGCATCATCCACGCCGAGTGCCTGGGCGGCGACATCGACCTGCTCCTCAACCAGCGCTGCACCATAGGCTGCTTCCCCTGGCGCTTCGTGGACGGCGAGTCGAGCATAGCGCGCATCGTGGCCATGGTGGAGGACGACCGCTACGAGGCCCTCATGGCCAAGAAGGCCAAGTGCGAGCTGACGAAATTCGGGGACGTCGCGGGCGCCAGGGCCGCGTGGCTTCACGAGGAAGCCAGAAAGCGCCGGGGTTGATCGATGCCTAAGCCTCTGGAGGGCGTCCGCGTCCTCGACCTTACCCGCGTCCTCGCGGGCCCTTTCTGCACCATGATGCTGTCCGACCTGGGCGCCGAGATCATCAAGATCGAGGCGCCGGGGACGGGCGACGACTCCCGCGCCTTCGGCCCGTTCAAGAACGGCCAGAGCCTCTACTTCGTCAACGTCAACCGCGGCAAGAAGAGCGTGGCGATCAACCTCAAGTCCGACGAGGGCAGGCGGCTCCTCGTGGAGCTGGCGAAGTCCTGCGACGTGATCGTGGAGAACTATAGGCCCGGCACCATGGAGAAGCTCGGCCTCGGATGGGACGTCCTCAAGGAGGCCAACCCGCGCCTCATCTACGCGGCCGTGTCGGGCTTCGGCCACACGGGCCCGGACTCCGGCCGGCCGGCCTACGACATACTCGTGCAGGCGATGGGCGGCGTCATGAGCATCACCGGCTGGCCCGATACGCCGCCCACGCGCGTGGGCCTATCGATGGGCGACATCACCGCGGCCGTCTACTGCGCCGTCGGCGTCAACGCGGCGCTGTTCCAGCGCGAGAAGACGGGGCTCGGGCAGAAGGTCGACGTCTCGATGCTCGACTGCCAGCTTTCGATCCTGGAGAACGCGCTCGTGCGCTACCAGGTCGACGGCCGCTCGCCCGCGCCGCTGGGGACCCGGCACCCGACCATCACGCCCTTCCAGGCCTTCCATGCCGAGGACGGCTGGTTCGTGGTCGCGGTCGGGAACGACGCGCTCTGGAAGAAATTCTGCGAGGCGATGAACCGCAGGGACCTCCTGTCGGATCCCCGCTTCGCGACCAACGGCGACCGCACCAAGCACTACGACGAGCTCATGCCCGAGCTCGAGCGCCTCTTCGCCGGCAAGGTCCGGGCAGAGTGGCTCGCCGTCCTGGAGGAGGCCGGCGTACCGAGCGCGCCCGTCAACGCCGTGGAGGACGTGATGCGAGACCGGCAGCTCGCGGCGCGCAACATGTTCGTCACCGTCCGCGACCCCAAGGCCGGGCGCGTGACCATACCGGGCAACCCCATCAAGATGGAGACCATACCGGAGAGCCCCACCCGGCCGCCCGCTCCGGCCATAGGGGAGCACGGCGAGGCGGTGCTCAGGGAGCTCCTGGGCCTCGACGAGGCGAAGCTGGCCGCGCTCCGGGCCGACGGGGTGCTAGCGTGAGCGCCGACGCCGCCCGGGCCGCCGTCACGCCGACGGCTGTTCAGCCGACGGCTGTCAAGCCGACGCCCCTCGAGCCTCTCGCCCGGGCGCTCCGCTCCGGGGAGCTGACGCTCGGGCGCTACCTCGACGAGGCGCTCGAGCGGATAGCGGCGCACGAGGGGGTAATCAAGGCGCTCCTGCCGGAGCCCGGGCGGGCAAGGCGGCTCCGCGCCGAGGCCGCCGCCCTCGAGGCCCGCTGGCCCGTGCCGGCCGAGAGGCCTCCGCTCTACGGCATCCTCCTCGGCGTCAAGGACATCTTCGCGGCCGAGGGCTTCCGTACCAAGGCGGGCTCGCGACTACCCGAGGCGCTCTTCGACATGCCCGAGGGACCGGTTGTCGCCGCGCTCAGGGCCGCCGGGGCCCTGGTGCTCGGGAAGACGGTGACCACGGAGTTCGCGTACTTCGCGCCGGGGCCCACGACCAACCCATGGGACCCGACCAGGACGCCCGGGGGCTCCAGCTCGGGCTCGGCGGCGGCGCTTGCCGCCGGCTTCTGCTCGCTAGCGCTAGGGACGCAGACCATAGGCTCCATCTCCAGGCCCGCGGCCTTCTGCGGCGTGGCCGGCTGGAAGCCGAGCCGCGAGCGCCTCTCGCGCGCCGGGGTCGTCCCCTTCAGCCCCTCGCTCGACCACGTGGGGCTCCTGGCCCCGGACGTCGCCGGGATAGCCCTGGCGGCATCGGTCGCCGCGCCCGGCTGGGACGGGCTAGCCCTCGACGAGGCCTACGCGCGCCTCGGCCGCATGAGGCCCGTCCTGGCCGTCCCCGAGGGTCCGTACCTAGGCCAGGCGAGCGAGCAGGCGCTCGCGGCCTTCGAGAGGACGGTCTCGCGACTGTCCCGGGCGGGCTTCCCTATCGTCAGGGTCGCCGCCATGGATGACATCGATGACATCAACGAGCGTCACAGGCGGATAGCGGCCGCCGAGATGGAGCGAAGCCACCGCCAGTGGTACGCCGCGCACGAGTCGCTCTGCGCCGAGGCCACGAGGACGCTCATGCGCAGGGGGCGGGATATAGACGACAATAGGCTCGAGCTCGACTTGATGGGACGGGCCTCGCTCAGGCAGCGCCTCGAGGAGTCGCTCGCCGAGGCGGGCGCCGCCTACTGGATCAGCCCCGCCGCGACGGGGCCGGCGCCTTCGGGCCTATCGTCGACGGGCGACCCCGCCATGAACCTGCCCTGGACCCACGCGGGGCTCCCGACGCTCGCCCTCCCCAGCGGCGAGAGCCTCGAGGGCATGCCCCTGGGACTCCAGATCGCCGCCGCGACGGGAACCGACGAGAGGCTCCTCGCCCTGGGAGCGCGGCTCGAGGCCATCCTCGGAGCCTAGGCCGGAGCGGACGCCCGGGGAGAGTCCCGGGCGTCCGCGATTGGGTTTTCGCCTTGACTCCGCCGAGGCGTGCGCTACAATACGTTAGTCGGCTTCGCATAGGAACGGCGCCGACGGGCGGTTCGCGGAACCGCCATACGTGCCCGCACGGAGAAACCAGTGAAGAAAGCCATCGCACTGCTCGTCGCCGCGCTCATCGCGGTCCCCCTGGCCATAGCGGAACCGCCCGACAGGTCGCTCTCCCTGAGCGGGCTCCAGATCGTCCTTACGCCCGGCTCGCTCGTCAAGGTCGATGCC
>CAZNNA010000375.1:0-3156 GCA_964573825.1 uncultured Treponemataceae bacterium | reverse complement strand
GTACTTCGCCGATGCTGCTGATTTTACTTCTGTTCCTCATGCTCTTCGCCCTGGCCGCCACGGCGGCGATGAACAAGGAGAAGATACTCCAAGGCTTCATTGGCATGGTCTTCGGCCTCATGGTGGCGACCGTCGGCTTGGACGGCCTTACCGGCATCAACCGCTTCACCTTCGGCGTCCTCGAACTGATGGGCGGCGTCGACTTCCTCATCATCATCATAGGCATGTACGCCCTGGGCGAGGTCTTCAAGAGCTTCAAGTCGGTCCACGACCCCAGCTACAAGATGCAGACTAAGTTCGGCAAGATCACCTTCACCCGGGAAGACTGGAAGCGCTCCTGGCCCGCCATCCTTCGCTCTACGCCGCTGGGCTTCTTCATCGGCGCCCTGCCCGGCGCCGGCGGCACGATGGCGGCCCTCATGGCCTACAACAACGAGAAGAACGTCTCCAAGCGCCCCGAGGAGTTCGGCCAGGGAGCAATAGAGGGACTCGCGGCGCCTGAGGCTGCCAACAACGCCTCGAGCGTCGGCGCGCTCATCCCCATGATGACGCTCGGCATTCCCGGCTCCGGCACGACGGCGGTCATGCTCGGCGCCCTCTTGATGCTAGGCCTGCAGCCGGGCCCGCTCCTCTTCCAGAAGCAGCCCGAGGTAGCCTGGGGCATGATAGCCTCGATGTTCATAGGCAACGTCATCCTCCTCATCGTCAATATGCCCATGGCCAGCGTCCTCGTGCGCATCCTGGCGGTTCCCGCCAAGGTACTGTACCCCCTGATCCTGGGACTGGCCTTCATAGGTACCTACGCCATCACCAACAGCGTCGTCGACTTCTTCATACTGATAGCGTTCGGCCTCATAGGCATCTTCCTGGACAAGGCCAGGATACCCACCTCGCCCCTGATCCTGGGCGGCATCGTGGGCATGACCATGGAGACGTCGTTCAGGCAGGCCCTGATGCTGTCCGACGGTAGCCCGAGGATATTCATAGGCTCGCCGATAGCCGTCGTCCTGATAATCCTGACCGCGGGCTCGATAGCCCTGCCCTTCGTAGGGGCGGGCCTCAAGCGCCTCAAGGCGGCGAGGGCGGCTTGACGGAACGGCTCGAGGCGCGGATAGCGGCGCTGGCCGAGCGATCCATGCTCAGGGAAGCGGAAGCCGGGCCTAAGCCCGGCCTCGTCGACCGCTTCGGTCCCGGGGCGCACGCCGACATGGATATACGCCACTTCAGGCTGTCGGCGAGGGCCCTGGGTCCCTACTTCGGGCGGATGGCGGCGATAGCGGCCCTGAAGGGAGGCGAGGAACTCGCCCGGGCCCTCCGCGCCGAGGGCCTGGCGGCGGAGGCTGCCATGCTCGCGGCCACGGGCGGCGCCAATACGCACCGAGGCGCAATATGGGCCCTCGGACTCCTATCGGCCGCGACGGGCTCTCTGGCGTCGCGGACGGTCTACCGGCCCTCGGGCGAGGCCGTCTGCCTCGAGGCCGCGACCCTGGCGAGGGGTATCCTCGGCCTGGCACCCGAGCGGCGCCTCGCCGAGGCGCCGGAGAGCAAGGGCCAGGCGGCGAGGAGGGCCTACGGACTGCGCTCGGCTCGCGAGGAGGCCCTCGAGGGCTTCCCGGCCATCGTCGAGGGCGCCCTTCCCGTCGCGAGGGCGCTGTCGCCCGCGGATGAGGACGCCTTCGTCGTTACCGTGCTCGTGGCTATCATGGCGCGGCTCGACGACACCTGCCTGGCTGCCAGGGGCGGCCCAGGCGCGATAGGGGAGGCTCGGCGCGGGGCGGCTGCCATCATGTCCGCCGGCGGCCCGGCGAGCCCGGCGGGAGCCGCGCTCTACGGCGCCATGAGAGGGGACTTCGCGCAACGACACCTGTCGCCCGGAGGAGCCGCCGACCTCTGCGCCGCTACCCTCTTCCTCCTCGAGCTCGAGGGCCCTCCGCCCCTCCCCTTGCCGCCGCCGCGGCGAGCGGCTAAGCTTGTCCCATGCGCGGTTCCTATCCCTGGATAGAGCTTTCCTCCAAGCGGCTCCTCGATTGCCGGGTCTTCTCGGTCAGCTCGAGCGAGCGGCAGTCTACCTCCGGCAAGCGGGGCACCTTCTTCTCCGTCGACGCCCTGGACTGGGCCGGCGTCATACCGGTCGTCGAGGGCCCCGAGGGACGGTCCTTCGTCATGATACGGCAGTTCAGGCACGGCACCCGGCACCTGTCGGTAGAGTTCCCCGGCGGCATAGTCGAGCCCGGCGAGAACCCTGCCAGCGCCATAGCCCGCGAGCTCGTCGAGGAGACCGGCTACCGCGCCGAGATGATAGTGCCCCTGGGCATCCTGTCGCCCAACCCCGCCTTCATGACCAATACCTTCCACGCCTTCGTGGCCGAGGGCTGCGTCCTCGACCGGAGCCAGTGCCTGGACGAGCACGAGGAGATAGAGGTCATGCTGGTACCGGAGCGCGAGGCCATCGACCTGATAGGGGCCGAGGATATGGGGCACGCGCTCATGACCGCGACGCTCTTCCTGTACGCGCGCTACCGGGGCAAGCTGGACTAGCCGCAAGCCTGCCTAGCGCCCCCTTAGCGGCCGTCCTTGATGGTGAAGGTCTTTCGTAGGAGGCCGACGAGGGCCTTGAGCCTCGGGTCGGCTAGCCCGGAAAGGCCCAGGTCGTTGACGGCGTCGCGGCGCTCGGCGAGGAGCCAGCGGTAGAGCCTGGCGCCGACCTCGGCCGCGGGATCCTTGACCGAGGCTATGCGCACCATGGCGAGCATCTCCTCGGAACTGAACATCTTCCACTTTCCGTCGTGCACGAGGTCGTAGGTAGAGCCGTCGCTCGCGGCCTCTATGCGGAGCTCGCCGCCAGGCCCGGTTCCCGCGGCCTTGGCGGACGCCGTTCCGGCGGTTCCCTTGCCCGCCTCGGAGGAAGGCGCCGAGGCAGCCTCGGCCGCGCGGGTCGCCGCCTCGAGCTCCTCGACCTTCATGTTGTAGAGATGCACCCTCGCCTGCTCGATGAGGAACGAGAGTCCCTCGTCATCGAGCTCGGGAATGAGCGAGGCGAGCTCGGACGCGAGGGCCGCCGAGCCGCGCGCCGAGGCCGCCCGTTCGCCGGCCCGAGTCGGCTTCCTTACCCTGGCCGCCTTCAGAGCGGTTCCTTCCGATACTACCGGCTTAGCT
>CAZNNA010000374.1:1767-3176 GCA_964573825.1 uncultured Treponemataceae bacterium | reverse complement strand
GTACCCTTCGCCCTCGGCTCCGACACGGGCGGCTCGGTCAGGCAGCCGGCCTCCTTCTGCGGCGTCGTGGGCCTTAAGCCGACCTACGGCGCGGTCTCGCGCTTCGGCCTCGTGGCCTACGCCTCGAGCCTGGATACCGTGGGCGTTCTCGCCGATTCCGCCAAGCGGGCGCGCCAGGTTTACGAGGCCGTGCGCGGGGCCGACCCGCTCGACATGACGAGCAGCGACGCGCCGCCCGAGGCTCGGCTCGCCGGGACTCCCCGGGAGCCATCGGGCCTGCCGTGCGCCGGGGCGACGATAGGCGTCCTGTCGCCCGAGGCCGTCGCGGAGGCGCTCTCCGCGGAGCTCGGCGGCGCCGCCGGCGCCGATGCCGCCGGTCTCGTCCTTGAGCCGGAGGTCCTGGCCGCCTTCCGCGAGACGGCCGAGGACCTCCGGTCCTTGGGCTGCCGCCTCGTCGACGTGCGCTTGCCGAGCCTCCGCTACGCGGCTCCGGCCTACTACACCATAGCGACGGCCGAGGCCAGCGCCAACCTGGCCCGCTTCGACGGTATCCGCTACGGGGCCCGCGACCGCTCGGCCGACACGCCCGAGGCCCTCGTCGACGGTACGAGGCGCTCGGGCTTCGGCGAGGAGGTGAGGCTCCGCGTGCTCCTCGGGACCTTCGTCCTGCGCTCCGGCTTCCAGGACCGCTACTACCTGCGCGCCCAGCGCGTCCGCTCCGGCATCATGCGCGACTTCGGCCGCGCGCTATCGGGCTGCGACGCCATCCTCATGCCGGTCTTCCCGACCAGGGCCTTCGGCCGCGGCGAGGCCGGCCTGTCGCCCTTCGCCCAGAAGGCCGCCGACCTCCTGACCTGCTGCGCCAACCTGGCCGGCCTGCCCGCGCTGGCCTTCCCGACCGGCCTCTCCGGCGGCCTGCCCGTCGGCTCCCAGCTCGTCGGGCCGGCCTTCTCCGAGGGCGCTCTCCTCGACCTGGCCGAGGCCTACGAGGCCGCCCATCCCATCGCCCGCCCGGCGGGCTACCGCCCGTACTGGAGGCACGCGTGAAGTACCAGTCGTTCATAGGACTCGAGGTCCACATCCACCTCCTCACGGCCAGCAAGGCCTTCTGCTCCTGCCGGGCGGCCTTCGGCGACGAGCCGAACGCCAACGTCTGCCCCGTGTGCCTCGGGTACCCGGGCGTCATGCCCTCGCTCAACGCCGAGGCCCTGCGCATGGCGGCCGTCGTCGCGCGTGCCCTGCGCTGTCGCCTGTCGCCGCGGACCTGGTTCGAGCGCAAGCAGTACTTCTATCCCGACATGCCCAAGAACTACCAGATATCCCAGTTCGCCTCGCCGGTCGGCGTCGAGGGCTACATCGACCTGCCCCTGGCCGGGGCGTCCGCGGGAACGGCGTCCGCGGGAACGGCG
>CAZNNA010000374.1:0-1667 GCA_964573825.1 uncultured Treponemataceae bacterium | reverse complement strand
CATCGACCTGCCCCTGGCCGGGGCGTCCGCGGGAACGGCGTCCGCGGGAACGGCGAGTCGGCGGATACGCATCAAGGAGTGCCACCTGGAGGAAGACGCCGGCAAGATGATCCACGCCGGCGACGTCACGCTCGTCGACTATAATCGAGCGGGGACGCCGCTCCTCGAGATAGTGACCGAGCCGGACTTCGAGACGGGCGCCGAGGCCGAGGCCTATATCCAGCTCCTGAGGCGGACCGTGCGCTACCTGGGCGTCTGCGACGGCAACATGGAGGAAGGCTCCCTGCGCTGCGACGCCAACGTCTCGGTCAACCTCCGGGGCGCCGGGCTCGGGTCCAAGGTCGAGATAAAGAACCTTAACTCCTCGCGCTTCGTGCGGCTGGGCCTCGACTACGAGATAGCCAGGCAGGTAGCCCTCCTCGAGAAGGGCGGCTCCGTCCGGCAGGAGACGCGCCTGTGGAACGAGAACCGGGACCAGACCGAGGTGATGCGCGTCAAGGAAAGCTCTAACGATTATCGATTCTTCCCGGAGCCGGACATACCTCCGTTCGAGGTCGACGAGGCCTTCCTCTCCTCGGTCGAGGCCGGGCTCGTCGAGCTACCCTACGATAGGGAGCTACGGATGGTCGCCGACTACGGCCTGTCGGCCGAGAGGGCTGCCTCGATATGCGAGGAGCGCGCCTTCGCCGACTACTACGAGGCCGCGGTCGCCGAGGCGGTTCGGCTCGGCGTGGATAAGGCGACGGCCGCCGAGCGCGTCGCCGTGTGGGCCGCCGGCGACGTACGCCGCGTGCTCAACAAGGCAGGGCTCGGGCCCGAGAACGTGGGGAGCCTAGCGATGACGCCCGCGCGGCTCGCCTCCATCGTCGCCCTGGTCGACGCGGGGCGAGCCTCGAGCAAGGCGGCCAGGCTGGTCTTCGACGCCGCGGCGGCGGGGGAGGGCGAGCCCGAGGCCATACTCGAGGAGCGCGGCTGGGGCCTCGTGACCGATCCCGCGGCCATAGCGGCGGCCATCGACCGGGCCCTGGCCGCGGAGCCGGGCGCCCTGTCCGATGCCGTCGCCGCCCTCGCCCGAGGCGACGCTGGCAAGGCCGCCTCGCTCGCGGGATACCTCGTGGGTAAGGCCCTGGCGGCATCGGGCGGTAGGGCCGATCCGACTCGTACGCGGAGGATGGTCGACGAGCGCGTCGCTACCGCGGTCGCCTCGGCCGCTGGCAGCGTAGCTGGCGAAGTACCAAGGGAAGGAGCGTAGCATGCGCGTATTGACGAGCGAGTTGGCGGAGATCGCGGCGAAGGGTGGGGCCGCGGAGCTTCGCGGTTGGGTTCACCGAGTACGGGAACTGGGCGGCGTATCGTTCGTGATGCTCCGCGATAGGTCGGGCCTGGCCCAGGTCGTGGTCGACGGCAAGGCCGACCTGACCCTCGAGTCGGTGGTAACCGTACGGGGGAGCGCCGCGATCAATCCTAAGGCGCCGGGCGGACGAGAGCTACGGGCCGAGGCCATCGAGGTCATATCGCGCGCCGAGCCCGACCTGCCGTACCCGGTCAACGGGGACCCGGCCAAGGTGGGACTGGACGTGATACTCGATAAGCGCGCCCTGTCGCTCCGCAACCCCAAGCTCCGGGCCATCTTCTCGGTGCAGTCGACCATCATCGAGGCCTTCTCC
>CAZNNA010000373.1:0-3193 GCA_964573825.1 uncultured Treponemataceae bacterium | reverse complement strand
ACGCAGCGGCGCTTGCGCTAGGGCAAAGAAAATCTGTAAGGTTCGTACCAGTACTCATGGAACGGTACACGCGCCCTACGGTCGCCTGCTGCTACGTGTGGGCCGCGACGGCCTCGAGGCCGCGTGGGACGCCCGGAGGCGGGGTAAGCCCTGGGTGATTTCCTTGCGCCTTTCCCGGGTCGGCCCTACACTAGTCTCATCGAGATTTCCCTAAAGGAGTAGGCGATGAAGGGTAACGAGCGACTGATCGGGGTCCTGAACCAGCTCCTGGCCGACGAGCTCACGGCCATCAACCAGTACATGGTGCACTCGGAGATGTGCGACGACTGGGGCTACGAGAAGCTCCACAAGCACTTCGAGAAGCGCGCCATCGACGAGATGAGGCACGCCGAGAAGCTCATAGGGCGTATCCTCTACCTGGAGGGCCTACCCATCGTAAGCCAGCTCGGGCGCATCCACATCGGCGCCAAGGTCGAGGCCATGCTCGCCAACGACCAGGTCGCGGAGGCCGACGCCATACGGGCCTACAACGAGGCCATAGCGCTCGCCGGGGAGCTCAAGGACTTCGCCACGCGCGACTTCCTCCAGGGCATACTCAACGACGAGGACGCCCACATGGACGGCATCGAGGCCCTGCAGTCGCAGATCGAGCAGATGACGCCGCAGGTCTTCCTGACGACCCAGGTGGAGGGCTAGGGAAGCGCAGGGAAAGGCCGGGGATTAGGGGCGGCTACCGTCGGGCAGTTCCAGGGAAAAGAGCGTACCCCCGGCCCGCTCCAGGCGGGCCGAGGCGCCGAGCTGCTCCGCGAGGCTACGCACGAGCATGAGCCCGAAGCCGTCGGATTTCCCGAGATCGACCGATGAGGGCAGGCCAATTCCGTCATCGAGGATGCGGACGCGTACCGAGCCCGCTTCCTCGGAGGCGGAAACCTCTATGCGTCCGGCGTTCCTCCCCTTGAAGGCGTACTTCATCGCGTTGGTCAGTATCTCGTTGATTATTATGCAGAGGGGCTGCAGCTGCCGTTCCTCGAGTTCGAAGTCGTCGATACGAATAGCCACTTCCAATGGCATGTCGTTCTTGAATGATGCGACGATATCGGCGACGAGGGGCTGGAGGAGAGACCTGGCGGAGATCCTCCCGGAGTACTGCGTCGCGTAGAGCCTGTCGTATAGCGTAGTCATGCTCTTGACCTGCCGGCTCGCGTCATCGAGGATGGATGACGCTAATGGTTCCGATGTCGCCGAGGCGCGGAGCGCCAAGAGGCTAGCGACCGTCGACATGTTATTCTTTATTCGATGATGGACCTCTCGAAGGAGGAGTTCCTTCTCCGAGAGCAACTCACGTATGCGCTCGAACGACTTGAACATGCGAATCGCGATGGGCACTTGCGATCGGATCACCTCGACGAGGGTCCGGTCGATCTCGTCGAAGACGTTGTCGTTCCGGCTATCGAGGTTCAATAATCCTATGAACTCTCCTTCTACTATCAGCGGCGTACTCATGGTGGACTTGATGGACTGGCCCTCGCTGTCGCTCGGGATGTCGCTCGGTATTCCCAGCTCTCTCATGAAGCCCGGCAGATCGTTGATGATGAGCGTGTCGCTCAGCCTTCCATGGCTCTTCTTCCATTGGAACGTATCCTCGAGGCGAACCCTGAAGCCGGCGATATCCTCGGCCGCGTAGCCTATCGAAGCGACTATCCTGAGCTTCCCGTCATCCCCGAGCGCCAGGACGCAGGCGACGTTTGCATGCTCGATAGCCGGTAGGACCGATCGAAGGATGAGGCCGAAGAGCTGCTCGAGGCTAGCGGATTCGAGTAGGGATGCGTTAATGGATTGGATCGCATCCTTGACCTTGATGAGTCGTTCCCGTTGCGCGAGCCGCGCTTCGTTGTCCATGGCAAGAACGATAATTCAAGTAGCGCTCATTATCAACGAATCGGAGGCTCGAAACGGCGCGCGACTACTCGGGATCCGCCCTGAGCGAGCCAACCGAGCGACTCGTTGCGGCGTAAGCTCCATTGGATGGAACACGAGAAAACGGTTCTTTGGCTCGCGCTTTTTTGGTTTTCGTCGCTTGCGCTTGGCCGGGCCTGCCTCGGCCGCTTCTCGCCACCTCCAGCGCGGGGGGAGCTGGGGCGCCGCTACGGCGAGGTCGATTCCCTCGATCATTCGCTCCATAGGGATCGTCCGGAGGCGATCGTCGGCCCGATACTGGAGTTGATTGACGGCACGGGGTATCCTTAGCGCTGACCCTAGACTCCTATCCGATAGGTACCATGGAATGCGGAACAAGGCAATGCTCGATCGTATTGCCCTCGCGCTATGCCTAGCGTTCGTTCTACCGTGTTCGACGGCACATCCTTGCACCATCGCGTCCCTCCTACGCGACGGAAGCGTCATCGTGGGCAATAACGAGGATTATTATCACTCGGACGATTACTACGTCTTCATCGAACCAGCCGATACGGGCGGCTATGGCTACATCCTCTTCGGGAGCCAGCCGTTCCTCGGGCGCAGGACCGTAGAGGGGGCGTGAACGATCAAGGGCTGGTCATTGACGCCGCCGTATGCCCTCCCTCGGAGAGCGAGACCTCGGCGAGCCGGGCACCGCTTCCTACCAGGTCGTCACCAATTTCTGGCTGACCGAGCCTGGGTTAGGCTATCACCCGTGCGAGCGTTATGCTAGCGCCGTATCCCTGCTCGAGGCCGGCGCGGAGGGCGTGGCTGGCATGGCCTCCGTCCTGGAAGCGACCTCGCAGTCTTCTCCCGAGGGCGGTACCATTTACTCGACTATCTTCGACCTGGGAGCGAAGAGGATCCATATCGCCGTCATGGGTCGGTTCGATGAGTGGTATGCCATCGACTGCGGGGAGGCTAGGACCCGGAGGCGGCGTGTCAGGCTCGATAGGCTGGCTCGGGAGTTTCCCCGAGCGTCGCCCTGAGGGCTCCTCGAGGCATCTAGGGCCAAACCTCGCTAGCCACGCTCCGCCGCGAAGCGCTCCACGGCCGCCCTGATGTCGTCGCGTATGGCGCGCACGGCCGCCATGATCTCCTCGTCGCTCCCCGTAAGGCGCGACGGGTCGGGGAAGGGCCAGTGGAGCTTCTCGGATAGGCCGGGAAAGATAGGGCAGCGCTCGGCGGCCTCCTTGTCGCAGACGGTTACCACGACCTGGTAGCGCGCCCCCGCCTT
>CAZNNA010000372.1:0-3217 GCA_964573825.1 uncultured Treponemataceae bacterium | reverse complement strand
TACCGGGACGGCGCCCTGGCCGCGGGCCTGGCGGTACGGGAGATCCGCGCGGAGCTTCCCGGGCCGGCCACCCGGGGCGAGGCGATAGAGGTATCGAGGGCGGATGCGGCCGCCAGCCGCTACGAGGCGCTCGCCGCGGAGCTGGCGGCCGCGCCGACCGGATCGGCGCTCTGGCTCGGGGCGCCTAACAACCCGACGGGGCTCATGCCGCCCGGCTACCCGTCCCTGGCGGCCCGCCTGGCGCGGGCCTTCCCGGGCCGCTTCGTCGTCTGCGACGAGGCCTTCATCGACTTCCTGGGCGAGGGGCCGGGCGACTCGGCCCCGGGCGTCTCGTCCCTGGGCGAGGCGGCCGCCCTGCCGAACCTCGTCGTCCTTAGGTCCATGACCAAGTTCTGGGCCGCGCCCGGCCTACGCCTAGGCTACGCCGCGGCCTGCCCGGCCCTCGCCGCCGGGCTACGAGCCGAGCTACCCAACTGGCCCGTCAACGCCGTGGCCGAGGCCGTGGCTCGGCGCGCCTTCGGGGACTCGGAGGCGGAGGCCCGGCGCGAGAGGACGAGAGCCCTGGTAGCCGGGGAGCGCCGCCGCATGGCCGAGGCCATGGCCGCCCTACCGGGACTCGAGCCGCTGGCCTCGTCGACCAACTACTACCTCGTGAGGGTAGCCTCGGGGGGAGAGGCCTTGGCCGACGCCCTGGCGCTGCGAGGCATAGGCGTACGGCGCTGCGGCAACTTCCCCGGCCTCGGAGGCGACTACCTGCGCCTGGCAGTACGTACGCCGAGGGAGAACGACGCCATCCTAGGCGCCCTATCGGCGATAACGCGAGCGACGGAGGCGCCAGAGGCGCGCGGGACGCCCGTCCCCGGACCGCGCGCTATACGGCGAGCCAAGGCCCTGATGATCCAGGGCTGCTCCTCGGGAGCGGGCAAGAGCCTCGTCGCCGCGGCCTTCTGCCGCATCTTCAGGGACAAGGGCCTGGACGTGGCCCCCTACAAGGCCCAGAACATGTCGCTCAACTCGGCCGTCACCAAGGATGGCCTCGAGCTAGGCAGGGCCCAGGCCGTCCAGGCCGCCGCCTGCGGCCTGGAGCCCGACGTCCGCATGAACCCGGTGCTCCTGAAGCCCGAGAGCGATAGGGGCTCCCAGGTCGTCCTCATGGGTAGGCCCTACGCGAGGCGCGAGGCCCGCGACTACTACGCGATGCACGAGACCATGCGCGACGCGGCGCGCGCCGCCTACGACTCGCTGGCCGCCGAGCGCGAGCTCATCGTGCTCGAAGGCGCGGGCAGCCCGGCGGAGATAAACCTGAGGCGCCGCGACTTCGTCAACATGGCCGCGGCGCGCTACGCGGGCGCCCGCGTCCTCCTCGTCGGCGACATAGACCGGGGAGGCGTCTTCGCCTCGTTCATAGGCCACGTCGCCACCTTCGCCCCGGACGAGCTCGGGCTCCTTTCGGGTTTCATAGTCAACAAGTTCCGGGGCGACCCCGCCCTCCTCGGCGACGCCTTCTCCATGACGGAGGAGCGCTCGGGCTATCCCGTGCTCGGCTGCGTGCCCATGATCCCGCGCCTCGATATACCCGACGAGGACGAGCCGGTGGTCAAGGCCGCGGGCGGCAGGGGCGCCGAGCTGCGCCTAGCCGTGCCGCGCCTGAGGCGCGTCTCCAGCTTCACCGACCTCGACGCCTTCGCCGCCGAGCCCGACGTGACGGTGGCGTCGCTCGAGCGCGGCGAGGAGCTGCGGGACGGCCGCTTCGACGCCGTCGTCATCCCCGGCACCAAGTCCACGGTGTCCGACCTCGGCTGGCTCCGCGCGAGCGGCCTCGCCGAGGCCATAGTCCGATTCGCCGCGGGCGGCGGCGCCGTTATAGGCATCTGCGGCGGCTACCAGATGCTCGGCGCGCGCATCCTGGATCCCGACGGGGTCGAGTCGTCCGAGCCCGAGACCGCCGGGCTCGGGCTCCTGCCCGTGGTCACGTCCTTCGCCCGCGACAAGACGCTGGCGCGCACGAGCGCCCGCTGGGCGCCCTCGGGCGAGGCCCTCGAGGGCTACGAGATACACCACGGCGACACGGCCTTACCCTCGGACGGCGCCGCCAGGCGGTCGGGAGGCGACGCCGAGCCGGCCGTCGTCGACGAAGGCGGCCGTGTCATAGGCTACCGCTCGGGCGCGGTCTGGGGCAGCTACCTCCACGGCATCTTCGACGCGGACGGCTTCAGGCGCTCCTTCCTGAACGGCCTCCGCGCGCGACGGGGCCTCGGCCCGCTACCGCCCTCGGCCAGGCCGAGCCTGGACTCGGAGATAGCGCGTCTCGCGGCGACGGTAGCGGCTAACGTGCGCCTGGACGCCATAGAGCGGGAGCTCGGCCTGTGATGAGGCTCGCGTCGTGACGGGGGCCCCGCGATGACGGAGGCCCTGCTCGCCCTGGCGCTCGGCCTGGCCCTGGACGCCCTCGTGGGCGACCCGGTCTCGCGCTGGCACCCGGTCAGGCTCCTGGGATCCTTCGCGGCGGCCTCGGAGCGAGTAGCCCGCGCGGCCGCGCGCGACCAGGGCCTGGCCGGAGCGCTGGCCTGGCTCGCGGTCGCGGGCGGCTCGGGCGGGCTCTGCTACCTGGCCTGGGCCGGCGCGCTGGCCCTGCATCCCGCCCTGGGCGTCGCCGCCGGCGCGCTCATGGTCTGGGCCTCTATAGCGCCTAAGGACCTGGCGGCCCATGCCCTCCGCGTCCGCCTCGCCCTGGCGGAAGACGAGAGCGACGCGGCGGGAGCCTGGCCCCGATCGCCTGAGCGCGGGCGCCGGGCGGTATCGATGCTCGTGGGACGCGACACCTCGGCCCTCGACGCGGCCGGCGTAGCCCGGGCCTGCGTGGAGAGCGTGGCGGAGAGCTCAATAGACGGCGCCGCGGCGCCCCTCTTCTGGGCGGCCATCCTCGGACCCTGGGCGGCCTTCGCCTACCGAGCGGTCAATACCATGGACTCGATGTTCGGCCACAAGGACGAGCGCTACCTGCGCTTCGGCCTCGTGCCGGCCCGGGCCGACGACGCGGCCAACTGGCTGCCCGCCCGCCTTTCCTCGGCCTTGGCCTGCGCGCTGGCGCCGCTGGCCGGCGGGGACGCGCGGGGCGCCTTCCGCTCCTTCCGGGCCTACCGCCTGGCCCACGAGAGCCCCAACGCCGGCCACCCCGAGGCGGCCTACGCCGGGGCCCTGGGCCTCCGCCTCGGCG
>CAZNNA010000371.1:0-3238 GCA_964573825.1 uncultured Treponemataceae bacterium | reverse complement strand
CAGGCTGTGCACGGTACCGGGCCGTACGTCCAGGTGCACGCCGTCGAGCACCTTGACGCCGGAGAACGACTTGCTGAGCCCCTTGATCCTCAGGAGATACTCATCCACGGCTAAACCCCTATCGCGTCGATATGTCGCGAGGCGCGCCCGACCGTACGGCGAGCGCGCCCCTCTGGTCCGGGCGGCCGGGCGCCCCAAGCGAGGCCGCCCGGCGCTCCTCTCACGCTTGCGCTATTTCCTGAAATCCTTGTAGTTCTTGGGCGTGACCGGGAGGTAGGGCACGCGGACGGCCTTGGTACCGTCGGTCTCGAGCTTCCAGGCCGTGCCCTCGGTCGGGGCCTTGCCGAGGGCGGCGTTGATGGCCAGGTCGAGCGTGGCGCGGCTCTGGTTGACGCCGTCGTTGAGCACCGTGCCGTTCATCTCGCCGTCGGCGATGTGGGTCAGGGCCTGGTCCAGGGCGTCTACGCCGTAGAGCGGGAGCTTGACGCCGGCCGCCTTGAGGGCGTTGATCGCGCCGAAGGCCATGCCGTCGTTATTGCAGATGACGAGCTCTATGTCCTTGCCGAAGCTGGAGGTGAGCCAGGCGGCCATCTTGTCGTTGCCGTGCCGGGTCGACCAGTTGGGATCGGCCTCGAGGGCCAGCTGCTGTACCTTGATACCGGCGTCGACGAAGGCCTTGACGGACTCGCGGGTGCGAGCCTCGGCGTCGGGATGCCCGGGCTCGCCCTTGAGCATGACGTACTGGACGACGCCGTCCTTGTTCTTGTCCCAGGCGGGATTGGCCTTCCAGTCGGCGACCATCATCTGGCCCTGGATGATGCCTGACTCGGCGGAATTGGTGCCTACGTACCAGACCTTATCGTAACTGGCCATGACGCCGGCCTCGGTCGGTTCCTTGTTGAAGAGGATGAGGGGGATGCCGGCCTTCTTGGCCTTGGCGATGATGGTACCGGCGGCCGCCGGATCCACCAGGTTGATGGCCAGGACGCTGACCTTCTTGGTGATGAAGATATCGACCTGGTCGCTGAGCTTGGCCTGCTGGCCCTCGGAATCGACTATCTCGACCTTGGCGCCCTTGCTCGCGGCATAGCGCTCGAGCTCGGGCTTCATGACGCCGTTCATGAAGTTATCGGCGAAGCTATAGATATTGGCTCCGATGACTACTTCCTTGGATTCCTTGGCCTTGGGCGCGCAGGAGACCGCGAGCATCGCCGCGAGGACGGCGAATCCGATCTTTCTCCACATATTCCGCTCCTTATCGTGACTCATGTCTCAGGGCGGCTAGGCGCCCTGGAAGCCACGATACGGCCGCTTTTGGAATCAGTACATGTACTATCCGTCACAGTTTTTGCGCTATAGCGCACTGATCCCTGTCCCGCGTCCCGGCGATGACCGTGAAGCCTCAGCGCACGAAGGGCCGATAGTCTATCCAGATATAGGCTCCGTCCTGAGGGTGATAGGCCATGCCCGCGAGCGGTTCCCCGGCGACGACGCGGCCGGCGAGCTCGACCATGGCCTCCGCCATGGACAGCGAATCGTTCTTTACCGTGGCGTAGAGATAGCCCTCCCCTATCGAGGCCTGGGCCTCGGCGAGTCCGTCTATGCCGAGCACGGGTAGCCAGCTCGGGTCGCCCCGGTCGGGTCGGCCGTCCCCATCGACGTCTCGATAGAAACCGAGCTCCCTGAGCCTGCGTATCGCGCCCAGGGCCATTGCGTCGTTGTTGGAGACGACTAGCTCGATGCGATCGCCCAGCGACCTCGCTATCGATCCGATCTTGGCGTAGGCCTCGTCGCTGCGCCAGTTGGCCACCTCTATGGCCAGCGGCTCGACGGCGAAGCCCGCCTCCTCGAAGGCGGCGAAGAGCGCGCTCGTCCTGAGCTCGGCGTCCTGGTGTCCCTGCTCTCCCTTGAGGAGCACGAGCTGTATCCTGCCGTCTCCGTCTCGGTCGCTGGCGTTGAGGGCGGCCGGGTTACCCCCGAAGAGGTCCATTGCCAGCTCGGCCTGCATGCGTCCCGACTGCTCGGCCCGGGCCCCGACGTAGTAGGCCCGATCCCAGAGGCGCAGGTCTCGCTCGAGCGGCTCCCGGTTGAAGAAGATCACCGGTATATCCTCGGCCGAGAGGCGCCGCACCATGGCGTAGGCCGCCAGGCGATCGACGGGATTGATCATGACGAGCGCGGGACGCCTGCGTATCAGGGCCTCGAGCTGGGCGTTCTGCGACAGCTGGGAGTTCTCGGCGTCGCGCTCTACCATCAGGAACCGTCCCGACCCGAGGTCGAGTATCTGCCTGGCGAATTCCCCGATGTACGGATCTGCCTTGTTATATAGCAATAATCCAACGAGAGGTTGGCGAGGACGGCAGGCCGCGGCGGGAAGCAGGATGGCAAGGACGGCTACGGCTAGGAAGGCGGGCCGCGCCGCGGAAGGAAGGCGTTTCACGGCGACTCCTCCTCGGGCATGAAGGGCACGTAGAGCGTCACCGTGGTCCTATCGTCGGGATCGCTACTCACGACCACGTCGGCCTCCTCCCCGTAGTATAGCTTGAGCCGCTGGTAGACGTTGCGGAGCCCAACGCCCGAGGGGCCGCCTTGGCCGCGCATCCGCTCGTGCATGAGCCGAATAGCCTCGTCCGTGAGGCCGTAGCCGGAGTTGCTGACCTCGAAGGCCATGAGCCCGCCCTCGGCCCGGCACCGTATGGCGATGTCTCCCTCGCCGTCGTCGGCGTCGCCGCTCTCCCCTATGCCGTGGTAGATGGCGTTCTCGACTATCGGCTGCAGGAGCAGCTTCATGACCCTGCGCTCGAGCAGAGCCGGATCGACCGATACGGCATAGCGGAAGCGGTTGACGTAGCGTATGCTCTGGATGGTCAGGTAGCTCTCGACGTGGGCTATCTCGTCGACTACCGGTATGAAGGTCTCTCCCTTGGAAATGCCTATGCGGAAGAAGCGCGCGAGCGCGACGACGGTCACGACGACGTCCGCGTTGCGCCCGTGCTCGGCGAGCCAGACTATGGAGTCGAGGGTATTATAGAGGAAGTGGGGATTGATCTGGTTCTGGAGCGCTTTCAGCTCGGTCTTGCGCTTCTCCCGCTGTTCCTCGACGAGGCTGGCCATGAGCTCGCGCATCCTGGCCACCATGCTCTCGCGGGAGGACGAGAGGCGATCGATCTCGGCCTGCCCGGACGCCGCGATCGGTACGTCCAGGTCGCCGGCCTCGATGGCCGCCATGGTCTCCTGC
>CAZNNA010000370.1:0-3257 GCA_964573825.1 uncultured Treponemataceae bacterium | reverse complement strand
CGCCACCCTCGGCGGCGAGAACAGCGGCCTCAAGTTCCGCCTCCAGAGCAACGATTTCACCGCCCCGACCGTGACCCAGGGTTACGTGTGGACCTCGTTCCTCGACAACGTGATCAAGGCCAAGGTCGGTAAGCTCGACGACTACACCTTCGCCACCGCCTACAACGTGTATGGTAACTTCGACGGCAAGACCGGCGCCGAGTTCATCATCGCCCCGGCCGACATGATCAAGTTCGGCGCCTTCGTGCCCGTCGCCCTCCCGAACACCACCGCCATCGCCGACCAGCTGGCCGGCACCGATTTCGGCGTCGCCATCACCCTCGACGGCGTTGCCAACATCGTCGGCGGTTATAAGCTCGGCGAGAACGCCGCCTGGTTCGGCCTAGACGTCACGGCCATCGAGAACGTCCTGGCCCGCGTCGAGGCTGATGCCGATTTCGCGGCCGCCAAGTACGTCATCTGGGAGCGCTTCGCCTACACCATGGACGCCCTCACCCTCCAGCTCTCCTCGAAGCAGACGATCACGACCGCCCTCGCGCTCAGCGTGACCCCCGCCGTCGAGTACGCCGTTGACTTCGGCGCCATCGGCGCCGGTATCGGCGTCGACGTCCTCCCGACCTTCGCCCTCTCCATCGACCCGTACCTCGACTACAATGTCTCCACCGGCATGATCGAGATCGGCGCCAGCGTCCCCGTCCTGACCCCGGCTGGCTTCAGCGTCTACGCCTGGCACAGCTACAGCTTCTAAGCCTAGCGGCCTAGCGGTTTAAGCACCGGCCCCGCCATAAGGCGGGGCCTTTTCTTTAAGGAGTCCCGGTATCCATGAAGAAGCCCTATGTATTTCTCATCGCGCTCTTGATGCTGTCAGCCGCCTCTAGCTGCGTCTCTAACCCGCCTAGGCAGGAGGTCGCGAGTCTTTCCGCATCGGCGCGGATACTCGAGGAGGACGAGCTCAAGCGCTTTTCAAGGGGCGACCTGAATCCCTTCAAGGAATGGGAATCGCTCCTTTCCAAGCCCGATCATCGCTTCGTAGCCGTAGAGCTGGAGCTGACGCTCCCCGGCGACGAGCGCGTGGAGCTAGCCGAGGCCGACGCGGCTTTCGCCGGCGGTACCGTTACCGCCAAGCTGCTTGCCCGAGATGAGCTCCTGGCGTACTGGAAACTGAACGTCGACGAGACCGTGCACCAGGAACTCCTGAGGCAGGTCGATCGAAGGGCCCTGCAACGGTCCTTCAAGGCGTATCGCGGCAAGACGAAGACCGGCCTCCTGGTCCTATCGATTCCCAAGGACACCCCGCCGGTCGAAGAGTGCAGGATATACGTCTCCATTGGAAGCAAGGTAGTTGAGATAGTCGCTAGGCGATGATTGCATCGCTATCGAGGTTATCTCCCCGTTCCCTCTCTCCCCGCGGGGCGCTATACTATCCGACGATAGGACGGGAAGACGCCGATGGACATAGCTGAGCTCCTGGGGCGCGGGGGCGCCTGGCATAACGTGCCGGGCAAGACCGCTGCCGACTTCATAGAGGCCTTCGTGGGGCTCGTTCGGCTGCCCAAGGGCATGGACAGGGCGGAGCTGGCCCAGGCCTGCGCGCGTAGGGAGGCGGGCTCGCCAACCGCCATGGGCCGGGGCCTGGCCTTCCCGCACCCGGGCGTGCCCATGGCCAAGGCGCCCGGCGAGGCCTTCATCTCCCTGGCCTACCCCCGTTTCCCCGTGGACTGGAAGGCCCCCGACGGAGAGCCGGTCCGCGCGGTCTTCCTCATCGTGTCGCCCTCGCGTAACGAGCACCTATCGACGCTAGCGAAGCTAGCCAACCTCTGCGGCGACGACGACTTCTACGAGGCCCTGGCGCGGGAGGCGCCTCTCAAGGAGATAGTCCAGCTGGCACGGCGACTGGCGCCCTTGACGCCCTCGGCGAGCGACTAGCGCTCGTCCGCTAGCGATCATACGTCAACGATCATCCTCTACGAGGCCGTCGCGTATCCTGACGACGCGGGCGCAGCGCGCGGCTATGTCCGGATCGTGGGTCACCACGGCTATGGTGGTGCCGCTCGCGGCTATGCCCTCGAACATGGCCAGAACCGCGTCGCCGGTCTTGGTGTCCAGGGCGCCCGTCGGTTCGTCGGCCAGGAGCAGCGACGGCCTATTGACCAGGGCCCGGGCTATCGCGGCGCGCTGGCGCTGGCCGCCCGATAGCTGGCTCGGCCTATGGCGAAGCCTGTCGGCCAGGCCTACGGACGAGAGGGCCTCCGCGGCGCGCTCCAGGCGCTCGGGGCGAGGCACGCGAGCATACATGAGGGGCAGGGCCACGTTCTCGAGTATCGATAGCCTGGGGAGCAGGTTGAAGGCCTGGAAGACGAAGCCTATGCGCTCGTTGCGCATGCGAGCCAGCCTGGCCTGGCCGAGCTTCGCCACCTCGTCGCCGTCTATGGCCACCGTTCCGGCCGTGGGCGAGTCCAGGCAGCCTATGATGTGCATGAGCGTGGACTTGCCCGAGCCCGAGGGACCAACGATGGCCAGGTACTCGCCTCGCTCCACGCGTAGGTCGACGCCCCTGAGCGCGCGCACCGCCTCGTCGCCTAGCTGGTAGACGCGCGTAAGGCCCTTCGCCTCGACTACCGGCGCCTGCGCTATCGGTAGCCCCGTCATGGCCGGCCTCTGGCGTCGCCGAGATCCCAGCTCGCGGCCAGGCCCATGGCGTCTATAGCGGCGTTCCAGGCGGCCGTCTCCAGGGAGGCGGCGGCCTTGTAGAGTTCCTCTCGGGCCTCGTCGAGCTCCGCCAGGGTGGCTAGTCCCCCTCGTTCGAGGGCCTCGGTCTCCTCTACGGCCAGGCGGGCCTCGCCATAGGCGGCTTCCAGGCGGCGGGACTCCACGTCGGCCAGGCTCGCCTCGAGGAGGAGGTCGCCGAGCTCGGCGCGGGCCTGGGCCAGGGTCTCCTCGAGCCCGAGCTCGGCGGCGCGTAGCGTGGCCAGGGCCGCCTCTCGCTTAGCCGCCTTGACGGCCTCGTCGCCGGGTATCCAGCTCAGGGATAGGCCTACCGACGGCTTCCCCGCGGCCCAGGATAGGCCGGCGGCCGCCGCCAGGGAACCCCAGTCGACGGTCGCGCCTACGGAGGCGTCGAGGCCGGCGGGAACGTAGGCCAGGGAGCCGTTCCAGGAGGGCCTAGGGCGATCGGCGCCCCACTCCTCCTCGTGCGCTAGCCTGTCGAGGGCCAGGGCCTCGATAGCCCGGCGGTAGGCGCGCCCGTCTTCGGCGCG
>CAZNNA010000369.1:744-3288 GCA_964573825.1 uncultured Treponemataceae bacterium | reverse complement strand
GTTCACCGGGGCATCATCCGAGAAATGAAGGCGGTATGTCAAGCCTCGGGGTCATTACTCGCCGTCGCGAGGCGCGTCCTTGAGGCCGGGGACCGGGCCGCCGCGGCCCGGCTCGACCGCGCCGCTCGGGGCCTTCCTCCGGCGACGGCGCCTGGGGCGCTTGGGCTTCTGCTTGGGATCGGGAGCCTTGAACACGGCCCGGACGGCGGCCTCGACCTCGACGCGGGGCATGGTAAGGGGCGATAGGAAGGCCCGGGCGGCCTCTACGGCGTTATGGTAGGCCGCCTGCGCGTCCTCCGCGGGCAGGGACTGGGCCGCCTCGACCGCGTCGCGTACGACGAAGGCCAGGAGGGACCTGAGGCTCTTGTCACCCGTGGCGGCGACGTAGGCATCGAGTTCCGACAGGGCCGCCCTCATGCCCTGGCCGCTCGGGCCGCGGAGCGCATCCCCTACCCCGGGGAGGATGGACCTGAGGAGGCCGTAGCGCTCGAGCGACTCCAGGATGGGCCTGGCCTTGCCGGAGTACAGGATCTTGGCGGCCTCTTCCCCGAGGCGGCTGACCGACGCGCCAGCGAGGAGGGGGGCGTTCCGCTTGATGGCGAGCCGAGTCAGGAAGGGTATGGAGAAGCCCGTCGCGGCTGCGTACTTCAGGGCTCGTATCATCCTGACCGGATCCTCGGAGAAGATGGTCGATAGGGGGATGACGGCGCGCAGGCGCCCCGCCCGAATATCCTTGAGGCCGCCGACGTAGTCGACGAGCTTGGATTCCACCGGATCGAAGTACAGGGCGTTCATGGTGAAGTCCCGGCGCTTGGCGTCCTCGTCTATGGTGCCGTAGGTATTGCCTACGGTGCCGTTGGCTATGGAGCGGAAGGTGGAGACCTCGAAGATACGCTCGCCCACGTAGACGTGCACGAGCCGGAAGCGCTTGCCTATGACTCGGCTGCGGTAGAAGAGCTTCTTGATCCGGGGCGGCTCGGCGTCGGTCACGATGTCGTAATCCTTAGGCTCGCGGCCGACGAGGAGATCCCTAACCGCCCCGCCCACGATATAGGCCGAGAAGCCGGCGCCCTGGAGCCGCTCGACGATGCGTACCGCGTCGCGGTCGACGGAGGCGCTATCGATGCCGTGTTCGCTCCGCGTGTAAACGACGGCCTTCTTGACCGGCTTGCCGTCAGGGCCTTCTTGGTAACGTACGAGCACTCTGTCCTCAAAGAGGCGCGCGCCCGAACGGGCGCTCGCGATATATGGATACCGGGCTCGGATACGATCCGGCCCGGCTTCCCTTGACTATACCCCCGCTACGGTGCCCGAGGTCAAGTCCGCGCCTCGAGCCATGCCAGGACGTCGGCGCCAGCCTCGTCGCGGCAGGTATCGTTGAGGACCTCGTGCCTGCCGTCGGGGTAGAGCCTCTGGCTCACGTCCTTGAGCCCGAGCGCCCTATAGAGCTCGAACTGCCTCATGAAGGTACCGGGCGCCGCCCCCACGGGATCCTTGGCGCCGGCGATCATGAGGACGGGCAGCGACCTGGGCACGCCCGCGACGGTCGCCGGATCGTGGATCCAGGAGAGGCCCGCGAGGAGGTCCCGGAAGAAGCCGTAGCTGCAGAGGAAGCCGCAGTAGGGATCGGCGACGTAGGCGTCCACCTCGGCGTTATCCCGAGATAACCAATCGAACTCGGTCCTCGTCGGCTTGAAGGCGTCGTTGAAGGAGCCGAAGCTCATCGAGTTCATGAGCGGAGCCGGGGCCCGCTGACCCTTGAAGGCGCAGCCGATGGCCGCGACCGCTCGCCCGGCCTTGACGACGGCTCCGCCAGAGCCGGCGGTACCGGAGAGGACGCAGCCGGCCAGCTCGCCTCCGTAGAGCGCTATGAACCCCTGCGAGAGGAACGAGCCCCAGGAATGCCCGAAGAGGAAGAGCGGTACGCCGGGTCGCTCTCGCCTGACGCGCTGGGAGAGGCCGTGGAGGTCCTCCACGACTCGCCTGAAGCCATCCCGATCGGCGAGCCAGCCGAGCTCTCCCTCGGCCGCGGTCTTGCCGTGCCCGCGGTGATCCGGCGCCCAGACCTCGTAGCCGGCGCCGCAGAGCACCCCGGCGAAGCGCGCGTAGCGGGCCGCGTGCTCGGCCATGCCGTGGGCTACGAGCACGGAGGCCTTGGCCTTGCCCTCGGGAGCCCAGTGATACACGTGGATGCTCTTGCCGTCGTCCGATATATGGGAGAATTCCTCGGTTTTCATAGGGCGAGTATACACCCGGGACGGGCGCGGCGCAAACTAAGAATTCTACGCTCAAGTTCCGCGTAGAAGGCGCCGATGCTTGAAGGGTAGGCGGGTTCGTATCGCGCCGCTCGGCCTCCGGGCCCTCGCGCGCCTCGTTCCCCTCCCTACGATATTCGGCTCTTGCCGCGGATACTTGAGCGCGTTCCGATAGGCGGTTCGCGCGCCGCTACGCATGGTTGCGACACAAGGAGGATACGCGCGGAAGCCGTCCGCCACGAGAACCGAGACGAAGCGCGGGACATGGATGCCCCGCCATACGACTCAA
>CAZNNA010000369.1:0-711 GCA_964573825.1 uncultured Treponemataceae bacterium | reverse complement strand
CATGATCATCAACCACAACATCAGCGCGATGTACGCCAACCGCCAGCTCGGCGTCAACGGCCTCTCCGTCGACAAGAGCATGGAGAAGCTCGCGTCGGGCATGCGCGTCAACCGCGCCGGCGACGATGCCTCCGGGCTCGCCGTTTCCGAGAAGATGCGCTCCCAGATCCGCGGCCTGAGCCAGGCCTCGAAGAACGCCGCCAACGGCATATCCTTCATACAGACCACCGAGGGCTACCTCCAGGAGAGCCAGGACATCCTGCAGCGCCTCCGCGAGCTGTCCATCCAGGCCGCCAACGGCATCTACACCGCCGAGGATCGCATGCAGATCCAGGTAGAGGTCTCCCAGCTCGTCGACGAGATCGACCGCATAGCGAGCCATGCCCAGTTCAACGGCATGAACCTCCTGACCGGCCGCTTCGCCCGCGAGGACGGAGAGAACCTCGTGACCGGCTCGATGTGGTTCCACATCGGCGCCAACATGGACCAGCGCGAGCGCGTGTTCATCGGCACGATGACCGCCAAGGGCCTGGGCGTCAAGCAGATCGGCAGCGAGGAGATCGTGTCGCTGGAGTCTCCCGAGGGCGCCAACCGGACCATTGGCGTCCTGGATTCCGCCCTCAAGAAGGTGAACAAGCAGCGCGCCGATCTCGGAGCCTACCAGAACCGCCTCGAGCACGCCGTTCGCGGCATAGACATCGGCGCCGAGAA
>CAZNNA010000368.1:0-3299 GCA_964573825.1 uncultured Treponemataceae bacterium | reverse complement strand
GCGGCGACGGCGGAGCCCGGGCGCTCATAGCGACCTCCGGGGCCCTCGTGGACGAGGCCCTGCGCGCCGCCGACGCCTGCGCGGCCGACGGCGCGGCCGTCGACGTCTATCACCTGCGCTTCCTCAAGCCCTTCGACGCCGCGGCCTTCGCCGAGCTGGCGGCGGATTATGCCTTCGTGCTCGCGGCGGAGGAAGGCGTACTGACCGGTAGCGTAGCGGCCGATATCGCCGCGGCGGTAGAGGCGAGGGGCGGCCGAGCCCTGGCGCTCGGCTTCGGCGACCGGCCCCTGCCGCAGGCTAGCCGCGAGGAACTCCTCTCGCTCGCGGGGCTATCGGGCCGAGCGCTCGCCGAGGCCGCGCTCGCGGGCCTGGCCGATACTGTCGCGGGTACCGGGCGCGCCGGGCCGGAGCGGCCGACGATGGCGAGCCCGGCCCTTGGGCGGGCCGCCTTCCGATGATAGCGAGCCTGCCGCTACCCCGCGGGCGCCGACTGGCGCTCGACGGCGCTGCCGTGGTGATGGGCATAGTCAACGCGACGCCCGACTCCTTCTACGCCGCCAGCCGGGCCGCCGGGGTCGCGGCCGCCGTGGACGCCGCGGCCGCCATGATCGCCGCCGGGGCCGCCGCCATAGACGTAGGCGGCGAGAGCACGCGGCCCGGGGCGGCCTACGTAGGCGCCGACGAGGAGCGCGATCGCGTAGCGCCCGTCGTAGAGGCCCTGCGCGCGCGCTGGGACGTCGCCATATCGGTCGATACCCGCAAGGCCGCCGTGGCCGAGGCCGCCCTGGACGCCGGCGCCGACATGGTCAACGACGTGGCCGCCCTAGGCGACGACCCGGCCCTGGCTCCCCTATGCGCCGCCCGCGGCGTGCCCGTCATCCTCATGCACAAGAAGGGCATACCGGAGAGCATGCAGGACGCCCCCTGGTACGACGATTGCGTGGCCGAGGTCGCCTCCTTCCTCTACGCGGCCGCCGATAGGGCCAAGGCCGCTGGCATATCGGCCGACCGCATCGTGCTCGATCCCGGCATCGGTTTCGGAAAGCGCCTCGAGGATAACCTCGCCCTGCTATCGCGGCTTGATGAATTGGTGGCGTCGGGCTATCCTGTCCTCGTCGGATTGTCCCGCAAGTCGTTCATAGGCGCCCTGTCGGGGGCCGGTCCCGAGGGGCGGCTACCCGGTAGCCTCGCCGCGGCCTGCGCCGCGCGGGCGGTCGGCGCCGTCATCTTCAGGGTGCACGACGTGGCGGAGACGGTCCAGGCATTGACGGTATTCGACGCGGCCACCGCGGGGCGCCCTCGCTCCTAGCCCCGCCGCCGGAGGAAGGCGGAACGATCATATAATGGGAATCCAAGCGATAGCGAGCCTCGTAAGCCGATGGCTACGCCCCGCCCTCGACATAGCCATACTCGCGTACCTCATCTACGCCACCTATAGGCTGCTCCTCAAGACGCAGGCCATACAGCTGGCAAAGGGCGCGGCCCTGCTGGCCGTGATCTTCGCCCTGGCCTTCTTCCTGCGCCTGGAGACCCTCTCCTGGGTCCTTAATATGCTGGCGCCGGGATTGGTCATAGCGCTCGCCATCATCTTCCAGCCCGAGCTGCGCAAGATATTCATAAAGCTAGGGCAGGGCGGCATATTCAAGCGAGGCCAGGGGCCCCGCTCTACGCAGCTCGACGCCATACTGCACGCCGCCGAGCTCTTGGCCGAGAAGCGCCGCGGCGCCCTCATCGCCTTCGTGCGCTACGTGGCCCTCGACGACATAGTCGAGCGCGGTACGCGCATAGACGGCGAGGTCAGCTCGGCCCTGATACTGTCCATCTTCGAGTACGATACGCCGCTCCATGACGGGGCCCTCATCATCAAGGAGGGGCGCATGCTCGCGGCCGGCTGCTTCCTGCCCCTGTCGGAGCAGCGCGACATCAAGCGGAGCTTCGGCACCAGGCACCGGGCCGCCCTGGGCCTTACCGAGGGCGCCGATGCCGTCGTGCTCGTGGTCTCCGAGGAGACCGGCGCCATATCGCTGGCCTACGACGCGAGGCTGTACTACAACCTGAGCCTGCCCGCCCTCAAGAAGCGCCTCGGGCAGCTGCTCGAGTATTCCGGCCGCCCCCTATCGAGCGAGGTGTCCTTCGATGACTAAGCCCAGCCTGGAACGCCTGTTCGACGACTGGCCCGCCAAGGTGCTGTCGCTCGCCGGCGCCATAGCCCTCTTCTTCTTCTACCAGTTCAATAGGCTCGAGGAGCGTCCGCTGTCGGTACCCCTCGTCGTCGTGTCTAACGACGAGTTCGTACCCGCGAGCGCCTATCCGCGTACCGTGCGGCTCGTACTGCGCGGCGAGACGAACGGCATCTACTCCGTGCTCGAGGGAGACCTGGAAGCCACCATAGACCTTCGCGGCTATACCGCCGCCGGCGTCTGGAGGGTACCCGTACGCGTGGAGAAGCGGGGAAGCGCGCTGGGCATAGACCCCCTGGAGATCAGCGTCGACCCTCCCGACGTCGCCCTGGCCATCGAGCGGCGCGTCGTCAAGGAGATACCGGTAGTCCCGACTTTCCGCGGCTTCCTGGAACCGGGCTACGAGCTCGCGGGCTTCATGCTGTCGCCGCCGCGCGTAGAGGTCGCCGGGCCCGCCTCGGTCATGGGGAGCCTCGGCGACGCGGCCACGGAGCCCATAGAGCTGACCGGGCGAGCAGACAACTTCTCCGTCGCCACGAGGATAGCCCTGCGCGATCCCCTCGTGAGCCTCCTGTCGTCTCGCTCGATAGACTTCAGCGCCGAGGTCAAGAAGGCCCTGGTCTACCGTAGCTACCAGGACCTGGAGATACGCCTGTCCGGCCTGCGGGATGGCCTGGCCACCGACGACGCCTTCACGGGAGCGGCGCGGCTCGCCGGCTCGAGCCTCGAGCTGGAGAGCTTCAAGCCGGGAGTCGGCGTCCTCGAGGCCGACCTGTCGGCCATTGCCGAGCCCGGTACCTACGCCGTCGCCGTGACTCCTCGCTTCCCGGCGGGGCTGGACGTGGAGTCGTGGTCGCCCATGGTCATATCGATAACCGTGGGCAAGGAGACCGATGAGCCGGAGGCGAGCAAAGAGGCGTCGCCCGCCGGGCCCGGGGCGCGCCGGTGATCGCCGGCATAGGCGTGGACGTCGTGCACGTCAGGCGGCTCGCCCACTGGCTGTCGGTACCCGGGCTGCCCGAGCGATTCTTCCATCCCGAGGAACTGGCCTCCGCGCGCTCCAGGGGCTCGGGCGTGGCGTTATCGCTCGCTGCCCGCTTCGCCGCCAAGGAGGCCTTC
>CAZNNA010000367.1:0-3320 GCA_964573825.1 uncultured Treponemataceae bacterium | reverse complement strand
GGACGCAGCAGTCCTCGTAGGGCAGTATCGACGTCTCGAAGGTACCTATGGCCCGCGCCGTGCGGACGATGTCCTCCTTGTCGGTGCCCACGAGCGGCCGTAGGATGGGCAGGTCGGTATGGCTGCCTGTGAAGCGCATGTTCTCGGCGGTCTGGCTGGCTACCTGCCCCAGGCTCTCGCCCGATACGAGGGCGTTGAGGCCGCGTCGCTTGGCCAGTAGGTCGGCTGCCATGACCATGGCGGCCCGCAGGTAGAGCGTCGACTTCTCCTCGGGCGCGTCCTTCTTGATGCGCAGCTGCACGTCGGTGAAGTGGCAGGTATGCAGGTTCATGCCGCCCGAGAAGCTAGCTATGATAGCGGCTAGGTCGCGGACCTTCTCCCAGGCCTCCTTGGAGGTGTAGGGGTAGGCATGGAAGTACAGGGCCTCGAGGCCGAGCCCGCGCGTCAGCATGCGGTAGCCCGCCACCGGCGAGTCTATGCCGCCCGAGAGCAGGAGGAGCCCCTTGCCCCCGGACCCTATCGGGAGGCCCCGGAGCCCGGGGCTCGCCTCGCCGTAGACGTAGGCTCGCTCGCGCACCTCGACGTGCACGGTGGCGTCGGGCTCGCGCACGTTGACGGTCAAGGACGGTACGCGCTCCAGGATGACGGCCCCGAGCTCGCTGGCCAGGCCGTAGGAATCGAGATAGAAGCTCTTGTCGGATCGCCTGGCCTCGACCTTGAAGGTCCTGGCCCCGCGCGCGGCCGAGGCCTCCGCGGCCCGGACGGCTGCCTCCGCCATGGCGGTGAACTCCTTGTCTACCTTGGCCGCCCGCGCCCAGCCGTTGACGCCCGGCGTACGCGACAGCGCGAACTCCACCTCGGCTGCGCGCGACTCGTCGGCCTTGAGGTAGAAGCGGCCCTCGCGCGTGGAGACCTCGGTATGGAAGGACGCCAGGCGGCGCTTGAGGTCCCGCTTGAGGCGCGACTCGAACTCCGCGCGATTGCCTTCCTTGAGCCGAATCTCGCCTATCTTTATCAGGTATAGCGCTTCCATTGGTACTCCGTTCCGGTCCTAGGTGCGATAGCGTGCGTAGGCCGACGAGGCCGCCTCGAGGAAGGCCGCGACGCAGGCCTCCGTGGTATGGCGCCCGAAGGAGACGCGAATGGAGGAGAAGGACAGGTCCCGCGCCACTCCCATGGCATCGAGGACGCGGCGTTCCTTCTTGGCGCCCGAGCATGCGGCCCCGGCGGAGACGCAGGTCCCAGCGTCGTCGAGGAGGCGGACCATGGTCTCGGCGCCTAGGCCGGGGAAGGCCAGGCAGGCGATGAAGGGGCTATAGCGCGCGTCGCCGTGCTTTCGGCAGGTCGGTAGGACGGTCGCGCCTGGAATGGACGCGACGCCCTCGAGGAGGAGCCGCTCGAGCCCCCGGGCGCGCGCGAGTTCCCCGGCCCGGCCGGCGGCGGCCCTTGTCGCGGCCTCGGCGAAGGCCCAGGCCCCGGCGAGGTTCTCGGTGCCCGGGCGCAGGCCGCCCTCCTGGCCGCCGCCGCGGGACAGGGGCGCTAGCTCGCGGGCCAGGTAGAGGGCGCCGACTCCCCGGGGCCCGCCGAGCTTGTGGGCGCTGTAGGCCGCCCCGTCGACCCCCTCGGCCCTGGCGTCGAAGCCCACGGTACCCAGGGCCTGGACGGCGTCGCAGTGCACGAAGGGCGGGCGGTCCGGGAAGGCGCCGCGGACGGCCTTGGCGATATCGGCGACCGGCTGCACGGCGCCGGTCTCGTTGTTGACGGCCATGACGGCCACGAGGGCCGTGTCCTTGTCGCAGGCCGCTACCACGGCCTCCGGAGCGACGACGCCGTCCGCTCCGGGCTTTACGCGCCGAACCGTCAGCCCGAGCTCGGAAAGGCCCTTGGCCTCCTCGTCTATGGCGGCGTGCTCTATGCCCGATATGACTACCGTGCGCCGACCCTTGGAGCGCAGGGCCGACAGCATGACTAAGGCGTCGGCCTCGCTGCCGCCGGAGGTGAGGACGATGCGGCCTACGCCCGCGCCGGGCGAGCCCGCGCCGGGAGCCTGCCTTCCCCCAAAGGCCGCGGAGAGGCGGGCGCGGGCTGCCTCGAGCTCGGAGCGGGCCTCGCGGCCGGCGGCGTGGAGGCTCGAGGGGTTGCCGTAGGCGCGGACGGCTAGCGCCGCGGCGTCCTGGAGTATATCGGGGTAGGGCGGGGCGGTGGCGGCCCAGTCGAGGTAGGTCATCGGGCCGCCATGATAGCGCGCGGGGCGCCCCGGGGGCAAGCGCTAGGAGTAGCGCCGGTCGGGTATGCCGCCGGGGACGCCGCCTGATTCGCTGAAGCCTTTACGGAGGTAGAGGGCGCAGTAGCAGTGGCCGCGCTCCGCCACGTCGTCCCATGAGAAGCGGCAGGGACAGACTACGTCGGCGTCGGCCTCCCGCGAACCGTCGGAGTCGCGGCAGGGGCAGAGGTAGTAGCCGTAGCGGTTCCAGTTGGTGGTGAGCCCGGCCACGAGGGAGGCGGTGAACTCCTCGTCGGGATTGAGCTCCCAGCCCTGCTTGGCGGCGACCATCTCGGCGAAGCGGCGGGTGTCGGCCTCGGTCTTCTCGGCCATCAGTCCACCCCGAGCTCGCGCTTCCAGTCGACCTCTATGAAGCCGACGAGGTGGCGGTCGGTCCCCAGCGTGGCGAAGGGAAAGGCGACGTCTGCCTTGTAACGCTCCTTGAGCTCCCGCTTGGCCTGGTTCTTGGTTTCCACGGGTATGGCGTCGACGTAGATATAGCGGTAGGCGAAGCCCCTGTCCTCGAGGAAGCGCATGGCGCGCTTACAGAAGCCGCAGGTCGAGAGGGCGTAGACGGTGATGGCCGGTTCCTTCTTCTGGCCGTCGACGGTCGCGTAGCTCAGGGTCTCTAGCATACGGTAGGCTCCTTTGCCTCTCTATAGTACGGCTATTTAGGCGATTTGCAAAGCCGGACCCGTCGAGCCAGTGCCGGGCCTAGACGGATCGGCCAAGGCGAGGTAGTCTATTCCCGGCGCGCGCCCGCGATAGACGGGCCCGCGCGGGTTCCGCCTTCCGGCGTATCGAGGCTCCTCCCGGGGGCCTCGGCGCGCGGCTGGGACGCGGACGGAAAGGACATACCCGTGTGCGGAATAGTCGGCTACACGGGGCCTAGGCAAGCCTCCAGGATATTGGTGGAGGGCCTCAAGCGCCTCGAGTACCGCGGCTACGACTCCGCCGGCATAGCCGTGCGGAACGCGGTCGCCCAGGAGGGGACAGCCCCCCTCGTCGTCATCAAGCGTAAGGGCAAGATAGCCGAGCTCAGGCAGGCCGTGCCCAA
>CAZNNA010000366.1:0-3340 GCA_964573825.1 uncultured Treponemataceae bacterium | reverse complement strand
TGACAGCGCGACGGCGCCCATCGCCAGGGCCAGCGGAACGGCGGCGAGCGCGTCGGCGGCGCTCGGCCTCGCGACGCCGTAGTCACGGAGGTGCCCGCGCCCGCCGATAATGACGAGGAGGAGGCCGAGCTGCGAAATCGCCTGGACCGCGCCAGAGGCGAGCCACGGGACTGCGCCTCCCGCCGGGGTTCCCGAGCCGTACGGTACGAGCGAGGGGAGCAGCATGGACGCGCTGACCAGCGCGGGCTCGAGCCAGGAGCGGGATCGGGTATCGGTATCCATCGCGCTAGTATATACTGAAGGTATGGAGCGTCTCCAATGGTGATTCTACTCCTCGTCGTGGTCGTCCTCCTGCTCCTCGTCACGGTGACCCTGCTCCTGCGCGGGGATCGCCGCTTCTCGCCGCTCGAGTACTACGCGCGCGGCAAGGAGGTAGGCTTTACCATGGCCGAGTCCAAGGCCATCCTCGACATGTCCAGGACCGCCGGCATAGCCGACCCGACGGCGGCCCTCTGGTCCATACGCGAGCTCGACTCCTGCATCAAGGCCTTCGATAAGCGCTACAGGGCGGAGGGCAAGGAGCGAGACCGCGCCACGCTGCAGTTCATGGAGCGCCTCTACGATTTCCGTAAGCGCCTGGAGTTCGACCAGCCCAAGTACAAGGCCGGCATCACGAGCTCGCGCTTCATCCGGGCCAACCAGCGCATCCGCGTGCTCGTACAGGGCATAGGCGTCTACTCGTCGACCGTCATCGACTCAAACGAGCGCTATCTCGTCGTGTCCTATCCCGTGGGAGCCCGCGTTCCCCAGGGCTTCCAATGGAAGGGCTCGAGGGTCTCGGTCTACTTCTGGCGCCAGGAGGACGCGGGCTACGTCTTCGACACCTACGTGCTCGAGGACCTCCGCATCAGGGATATTCCCGTCCTGCAGCTCGGGCACTCGGAGTCCCTCCTGCGCACGCAGAAGCGCAAGTCGCTCAGGGTGCGCTCGAGGATGCCGGCCTACCTCTACCTGCTCAAGCGCCTGGAGGGCGCCTACGAGAAGCCCGAGCGCGTGCCGGGCCTCAAGTGCGTCGTCCAGGATCTGTCGGAGGACGGCGTATCGCTGCTCATAGGCGGCAAGGCCAAGGTCGGGCTCCTCGTCAAGGTGCAGTTCTACGTGGGCGACGATCAGATAGTCATTAGCGGCACCGTGCGAGGCACCGAGTACGACGTGGAGAAGAGCCAGTCGCTGCTCCACGTCGAGGCCGTCCAGCCTAGCCCTCGCATGAGGAACCTCATTCGCTCGCACGTCTATAACGTCGGACCGGGCCCGCAGCGGGCCCCCGAGCTGGACGGGCGGGCCTTTTCGGTATAAGTTCTTGCTTAGCATGATACTCGGCGCCGAACGCGTTGCCGATGGATAGGGGAACCGATGAAGAAGAGATATACGGCCCTCGCCCTCCTCCTCGCGATGGCCTGGACGCTCGCGCCGGCTCAGGACTCTTCCGCCTTGATAGAGACCTATAAGCGCAACTTCGTGCGCTCCAGCCTGGGCACCAAGCTCGAGCTCCTCAAGGAGGCCTCCTCCTACGACGGCGTCGACATGGGGCCCCTCTACGACACGGCGCTCCAGTTCGTGCTCGGCAACGCGTCGCTCCTATCCACGGACGCATTGCTCCGCGACATGTCGGTGCTGTCGGTCAACATGATACGCAAGTACAAGCACGCGCCGGCGGCGGACAACCTGTGGCGGCTCTTCGGCGTCTACAAGGACGGGCTCGTACGCGTGCCCATACTGCAGACGCTCGCCGAGATAGCCTCCGGTAACAAGGCGCTGCTCGGGGAGCTCAATAACTACGTCGATACGCAGGTGTCCCTCTATAAGTCCGGCGTGCGCATAGACCTGGCGGTGCTCGACGCGGCCCTGTTCGCCGTGGGCCGCCTCGGCGACGCCTCGTCCTTCCCCTACCTCTTCGCGGCCTATACCGCTTCCATGGGCAAGGCCGTCACCGAGCGGGCCGGCGCCGCCATGGCCTCGCTGAGCGGCGACTACGCCTCCTTCCTGGCCGAGGTCATACGGACGAACCCGCCCGCGGAGAAGGCCGCGGCCCTCGAGGCCGGGCTCCGGGGCGAGGCGCTCCCGGCCGATAAGCGCGCCGAGCTGGCCGAGACGGCTCTCTCGGTGGCCGTGGGCTACCAGAGCGCCGTCCCCGGGGACCAGGCCGCCATCGTCGCCCTGCGCGCCTCGGCCGCCAGGGAACTGGCCGCCCGCTCGTGGCAGAAGGCCTCGCCCCTGGCCGTCAGGCATTTCTACGACTTCCAGATCCAGTACAACCGGGGCCAGGTGTCCAAGTCGAACTTCCTCGAGTCCATAGCCCTGCTCGGGGCCATGGGCACGCCTGAGGCCGCCCAGGCCCTCGCCCTGTACCTGCAGCTCATCAATACGGAGACCGAGCAGGGCAAGTCCTTCGACGAGCAGATAACCCTGGCCGTGGTCAACAACCTCGGCAGGCTCGGCGATAAGTCCGCCTTCGACTACCTCCTGTACATCGGCTACCTGCAGTACCCCGACTCGGTCAAGAAGGCCGCCCGCGACGCCCTGCAGGAGCTGCGCTGGTAGCGTCCCGGGCTCGCGGCCGTACTATTCCGTAGGCCCTAGCGCAAGCGCCGCTGCGCCCCCGCGCGTGTACGCGGCGTGGCCGCCTTCATCGCCTCCGCGCTCCGGCGCCTACCGCCCATAGCCCCGTTCTGCCTCGGGGCCCTCCTCGCCGCCTACCGGCCGCCCGGAGCGACCGGCAGCTCGATCGCCCTGGTCGCCGTCGTAGCCGCGGCCCTCGCCGCTATCTACATCGCTGCTTGTATCGCGGTCCGCACCGCGGGCGGAACTAGGGCCGCTGGCGCCCTCATGGCCGTTCCCGCGGCCGCCTTAGCGCTGGGGCTATGCTACGGCGCCTGGGCGCGCGGCCGCGCCGAGGTGCGGGCGGCTCCTCCCTGCCTGGGGCTCCCCCCCGTCGCCCGGCCGGAGTCGCTCTCCGGCGTCATAGCGACGGACCCGCGTAAGACGGCCTCGGGGCTCGTGGGCTTCGAGCTCGAGCTGTCGGCGGCCTGCGGGAGCGACGGCGCCCGGGCGAGCGCGGGAGGGCGCCTGGCGGTCTACGCGCGAACGGCGCCCGAGGGCCTGGCGCGCGGGCAGGCCGTATCCGTGCCCCGGGGGCGGGGCCTGTCAGCGCCGCGAGCGGGCCAGGGTGCCTGGGCCGACGCCCTGGCCCTGCCCGTCGCCTTCGCCGATGGCGTGGAGGCCCTGGCGCCGGCGCCGCCCCTAGAGGCGGCGCGCGCGGCCGCGAGGGCCGCGCTGCTCG
>CAZNNA010000365.1:0-3341 GCA_964573825.1 uncultured Treponemataceae bacterium | reverse complement strand
CGATTAGCGCCGATGCCCATGCGCAGGGCAGGCCCTGCGATACAGGGTTGTCAGGTTCTTCCTCATTCTTTGCGATTATGACCATGCGCAGGTCAGGACCCGCGATCTAGGGTTGCATGCTGAACCTCTTTCTTTGCGAACACTACTCCGATGCCCATGCGCAGGGCAGGCCCTGCATTCCAGGGCCTATGGTTTCTTATGCTTGAACGTTATGGAATATCGCGTACCTCGATCTACGTCTATGACCAAGTCGGCGCCGAGCTGGTCGCAGACGGCCCGTACGAGCATGAGCCCGAAGCCTTCCCGGGCGTCGGCGGATAAGCCGCGTCCGTCGTCGGCTACCGTGAGTCGGTACGAGCCGTCCCTGTCGGAGCGGAAGCCTATGGTAACGCGTCCCCTAGCTTTATCCGGGAAGGCATACTTGAGGGCGTTGGTTACGAGCTCGTTGAGCATTATGCCGACGTGCCAGAGAGTGTCCGAATCGAGCGAGACGTCCTCGCAGTCGAGGTGCATGGCTATGCGCTCGGAGCTGGTCATGGATCCCGCGAGCCCGGAGACGAGGTCCTCGAAGTACTCGGACGCAGGCACCATGCGATAGTCCGCCGACTTGAAGAGACGCTCGTAGATGATGCGCATCGAGCGTACGCGGCCGGCGGCCTCCTCCAGGGCGGCCGAGGCGATCGAGTCGGCGCAGGCGTCGGCCTGTAGCGATAGGAGGCTTGCGACGCTGCTCATGTTGTTCTTGATGCGATGATGGATCTCCCGGAGGAGCAGCTCCTTCTCCTCGAGGAGCCCGCGTATGCGAGCCTCCGATTGCGCCCGTTCCCTCGCGGCTCCATACTCTATGAGCGCCTTCTCCACGATCCGCGGCAGCTCCCTGAAGCGCTCACCGGACTTCGTGATATAATCGGAGGCGCCGGACTTGATGAGCCCGACGGCGGTCTCCTCGTCGCCGAAGGCGGTCATGACGACGACCGGATACTCGCCTACCCTATAGCCTTCCGATAGCAGGTCGGGGGCCCGGCCGTCGGGCAGGCACAGGTCGCAGAGCACGAGGGACGGCAAGGAATCCGACAGCGAGGCCGCGAAGGCCCCCAGCGTCTGGAAGAGGCGAACCTTGGCCCCGGGGAAGGCCTCGCTGAGGCTGCGTCGGGCTATCTCGCCATGGGCGGGCTCGTCGTCTATGACGGAAAAGGCCAGGACGGAGCCGTCGAGGCGCGGGAACGACGCTCCGCGCATGGAGGCGGCGTCAATTTGTCGCATAGGTATTGCACGCCAGCCAGTAGGATGATAGCGATCCGAGCAGCGCGGTGAACTCCTCGAAGCCCACGGGCTTGACGAGATAGCTGTTGGCCCGGTTGCCGTAAGCGGCGGAGACGTCCTCCCCGGCGGCTGAGGTGGTAAGAACCACGACGACGGCGTCGTCGTAGAGCGGGGCGCGGCGAATGCGCCGCAGCACCTCGTGTCCGTCGACCTTGGGCAGCCGCAGGTCCAGTAGGACGACGTCCGATCGACGCTCCGAGCCGTCGCCTCCGGGGAAGAGATAGTCGAGGGCCTCTTGCCCGTCGGAGACGCGTACGACCTCGTGCGATCCGCCCTGATCCCGCAGGGAGCGCCTGATTATCTCCGCATGCGCGTCGTCGTCCTCGACGAGCAGTACCCTGAGGCGCCTAAGCTCCATACATTGCCTCCTCCGCGAGTTCCCGCGTCGCCGGCGCTCGGGCCCGCGAGCCTAGGCGAGCCGGGTCGAGCGTAAAGTAGAAGGCGCTTCCCCTGCCCGATCCCGCTGACTCCACCCAGATCCTACCGCCGTGCGTCTCAACGATGCGCTTGGCTATGGCCAATCCCATCCCCGACCCTTCGCTCGTCGAGTCGAGCTTCTCGAAGAGCCCGAAGAGCCTGGCCCGATGCCGTTCGTCTATGCCGCGACCGTTATCCTTGACGTACAGGCGAATCCCGCTAGCGGTTTCCTCGAAGCCTATCGAGACGGTAGGATCCTCGCGCTTGCCCATGAACTTGGCGGCGTTATCGACGAGGTTCTGGAAGAGCTCCACGAGGCGCCGTTGGTCTCCCCGGATCAAGAGGGGCCGCTCATCGATAACCACCCGAGCGCCGGACGCCTCGAGGCGCCCGGCTACGAGGGATACGGCCATCCGTGCCAGCTCGGCCAGGCTCGTCTCCTTCTCCACTATCGACTCGCGGCCTATGCGCGACAGGGCCAGGATCTCGTCGAGCAGCAGGGCCATCTTGGCCGCCGCAGCCTTGACGTAGCCGAGGTCCTGGGCTCGCGCGGCCTCGTCGCCCGAGGCCAGGTCGCGTTCCAGGTAGCCGACGAAGGCCTGGATGGTCACGAGAGGACTCCTTAGGTCGTGGGATGCCGTGTAGAGGAAGCGCGACAGCTCCTCGTTCTTAGCCCTGAGCTCGACGGTACGGCGCTCGACCTGAGCCTTGAGCGTCCTGTTCCAGAGGTAGAGCACGAACAGCGCCAGGCCCGCCACCACCGCGACCCCGGCGAGGGTCAGCCAGAATCGAGGGTCCTCGTAGAAACGCATGGCCTTGAGGCCTATCCAGCGATCGCGTATGGCGTCGCGCTCGGCCTGTCCTATGGCGTCGAGGGCCTTGTTGAGTACCGAGGCGAGCATCGGCCAGTCGCTCCTGGCGGCGAAGCGCAGCTCGTCGTCGTACTCGCAGTCGCCCACGACGCGCAGGTGGCCGTGCCCTGCCTGGCGGGCGTAATAGGATACGGTAGCCAGGTTTCCGACCACTGCGTCGATATGGCCGAGGGCCAGGTCCGACAGGGCCGACTCCAGGTCGACGACGGGCCGGGCTCCGGACGCGCCGTAGCGCTCGGCCAGTACGGCTCCTATGGCGTAGCCGGCCTGGTAGGCTACCCGCGGGAGCCCCGCGAGCTCCCCGGGGGCCAGGCGCTCCGGGCCGTCGTCGCGCATGACTATGACGTTGGGTATGGATATGTAAGGCTTGGTGAACAGGAGGTACTCGGAGCGCTCGGGCGTCTCGACGATGGTGTTGCCCACGTCGACATCGCGGCTACGGGCCGCCGCGAGGACGGCCTCGAAGCCGGGGAGGCGCACGAGCTCGAAGCTCAGGCCCAGCTTCCGCTCTATGAGCCGCAGGTACTCTATGGCGATGCCCTCGTGGGAGCCGTCGGCGCCGAGGAACTCCATGGGGGGAAAGAACGGGTCGGGAGCCACGCGGATCGGACCGTCCAGCGACTCGAGCCAGGCTCGCTCCTCCGGCGACAGGCGGGGCGCCTGGGCCCCCACTCTCGCGATCGACGCGGCGAAGAGCGTCAGCAGGACGCCTCCGGGACCGACGAACGC
>CAZNNA010000364.1:0-3343 GCA_964573825.1 uncultured Treponemataceae bacterium | reverse complement strand
GCCTTCCCGTAGGGCGACCACGAGAGCAGGGCAGGGAACGATCCTTCGGCGTCCGGCCAGAACACGTCGGCGCATATGCGCGTGCCGTCGCGCAGGGTCATCCAGACGTCGCGGTCGACCCGCACGCCGTACTCGGGCTTGGAGAGCCCCTCGAGATTCCTTACGTATCGCCTGTCCCAGTACTGCGGGATCCGGGTCAGCCCCGATCGGCTCAATACGTCTTCCGTCGACATCCTATCCTCCAAAATGCTATATCCGTACTACCGCCCCCATGGCGGCGAGTCCAACTCGTTCAATATTCTTCACCCAATCCTCGAGGCCGACGGGGATCATACCGTCCGCGCCCGATCCCCTCGGTCGCGGACGTTCAAGAATCGGTCCAGGCTAGGCCGGGCTACCTCGCCGGCATCCTCAGGCCGACGCCTTAGCCCGGGCGGCGAGCTCGGCCTTGGCGGCCTCCTCGCGCTTGAGCCAGGGCTCGTAGGGCTTCTTCATGTTGACGATCATGTCTATGCCGTGCTTGCCCTTGAGGTACCGGGCCCGAAGCACGGTGTAGAGGAAGGCGGCGGCGTAGAAGACGGCCATGGTGATGTAGTTCTTGGGCGCCATCTGCTTGAGCACGTAGCTCCCCAGGAGCAGGCTGAGCACGGAGGCCACTACCACTACGGCGCAGTTGAGCCAGTGGGGCGTCTTGATGAAGGAAGTCTTGTAGGAGGCGGGGAAGTGCTTGGGAATGAAGAATACCGCCGCCAGGATGATGGGCGACAGGAGCAGGCCCGGTATCGAGGTGATGTTGACCACGTCGGTAAGGTTGAACCCCGCGCCCATGGCCAGGACGGCGATGGCGGTGTTGAGCCAGATGGCGTTGGCGGGCGCCCCGTGCTTATTGATCTTCATGATCGAGGCCGGCAGGAGACCGTCGCGGGCGGCCGCGAAATGAGATCGGGAGAACATGAGTATTGCCGAGTTGATGCTCGTGACCACGGCCAGGAGGGCGCCGCCGGAGATGAAGAAGGCGAGCGCGGCCGGGCTCAGGAACACCTTGGCGGTGGTGGCCAGGTTGTCTATCTTGAAGAACTGCGGCATGACGCCGACGGTCACGTAGGCGAGGGCGGCGTACAGGAAGGCGGTGAAGACCGTGCCGATGATGAAGGCCTGCGGTATGGTCTTGCCCGGATTATCGATCTCGTCGGCCACGTACATGAGCGCGTTGGCGCCGATGAGGCTGCCGTGCATGATGCCCATGGCGGCCCAGAGCTTGGAGAGCTTGAAGGTCGTGGAGAGCACGTCGCCGAGCGAGACGACCGTGGCGCCCCAGCCCATGACGATGTACATGCCTATGGCCCCGAGGAGGACGACCACGAGGACGTTCTGTACCCAGGAGGCGATCTTTATGCCGAACAGCGTGAGCACGGTGAACGCGAGGGCCACGGCTATGCCCACGAGCACGGGATTCGCGCCCGGTACGAGCATGGCGAAATAGGTGGAGAAGGTAAGCGACATGGTCGCTATCTTCATCGGCCCCGTGACGAGGTAGTTGAAGGCGTGCAGGATGCCCACCGAGGGATGGATGAGGCGCGTCAGGTGCATGTACGCGCCGCCGTTGGCGGGCAGGGCCGACGTGGAAACCATCTCCGGCCAGGTCTTCACGAAGACGAAGAGCGAGGCCAGGATGAAGCCCCAGACGATACCGTTGCCCCCGATGATCTTGATGGCTATCGGCGTGGTTGCGAAGATGCTCGCGCCGATGATGCTGCCGACTCCCATGAGGATGCTCGAGAAGAGCCCCATCTTTTTCTTGTCCATTACGACCTCCGCGTTGCGAATGATAGGGGCCGACCCGGAGCGCCCATTCCCCCCTGCGTCGTCTCGCCGCCGGGACGGCCCACTCGCAGTATACGAGCGCCCCGGTATGCTATTGTCGCGCAGACGACATAGAATTCGCCAAAACATACCGCTCGCCGCAACGCACCGTTGCGCACGGCGCCGTCACCGCCATCCTAGGATACCATTAACCGTTGGCCCGGGCGGGCATTCCTGGTATACTGCAGGCTAAGGGAAAGGAGGATACGCATGGACCCGACGAGCAAGGCCGCGGCCATTCTAGACTGCCTGAGGAAGGCGCCGCTGTTCGAGCGGATGCCCGAGGAGGCGCTCAGGCGCCTAGCCGGCGTCTCCGGCCTCAAGCGCGCGGCCAAGGGCGCGGTCCTCTTCACCGAGGGCGAGGCGGCCCAGGCACTCTACGTCGTCATGTCCGGCAACATCGTCGAGTCGGTCACCGGTCCCAACGACCTCGAGATGATAGTGAAGGAACGGAAACCCTTCGACTATTTCGGGGAGATAGCCCTGATCACGGAGGAGCCCCAGTACGTAACCGCGATCGCCTCGCAGCCGTCGACCCTCGTCGTCATACCGAGGAACGAGTTCCTTACCAGGACCAAGTCCGAGCCGTCGATATCTCAGCACATCATAAAAATATTATCACACAGGCTACTGCTATCCGCCAGGCACCAGATAGCCTTCCTGTACCTGGACGCCTCCTCGAAGCTCGCCTACCTGCTCCTCTCGCTCGAGGCCGAGTCGGGTGGAACGGGCGTCGTCGAGTCGTCCCAGGAGAGCCTGGCCCAGCGCTGCGGCCTGTCCCGCCAGACGGTGGCCCGCCTGCTCGGCGAATGGAAGGACGCGGACTGGATCAAGACCTCCCGCGGCCGCATCGAGGGCATAGACACGAAGGCCCTGAACCACCTCCTGACCATGTCCTGCTACGACAAGGATATCAACACCATAGGCCGCCTCGAGCGGGAGTGCTGAGGCGGCCGTCCGGTCGATCTCCCCGCGAGTAGCCTCGGGAGCGCGCCCCGGCGTATACTCCCGGCGAACCGCACGGTCCTCCCATGGCATCGCGAGGGAGAGCGCGTTCACCAAAAGGAGTCGTAATGGATTGGTACGTCAGCTGGGTGACCGAGAACCTGCTCCTCTCGGCCTTCATTCAATTCTCTATCCTGGGTACGGTCGGCGAGCTCGTCGGCATGGTCGTCGCAAGGCGAAAGCCTTCCTCCAAGGCACTGGAGTGGCTGGCCAAGGCCCTCGTCTGGGGCTGCCTGGGAATCCTGGTCAAGTACAGCTTTACCGGCTTCAAGGGCTTCCTCTCGGCGCTCGTCGCCAAGGGTTTCCTTCCGGCCGCCTGCGAGAGCGTAACGATACTCCGGGCCTTATCGCTATCGGTGCTCACGAACTCGATGTTCGGGCCGCTCCTCATGGTCGTCCACCGAACCACGGACAACCTGATAACCCGCTCCCGCGGCTACGCCGGCATAGAGAAGAGCCTGTCCACCCTGGCCTG
>CAZNNA010000363.1:0-3377 GCA_964573825.1 uncultured Treponemataceae bacterium | reverse complement strand
CTCCGAGGGCCGGGAGGATTTTCTACGGCGCCGAGCCACGTACCTAGTCTATAAGCCATAAGAGCCTCTTTCAAAAGTCTGTTACTTATGAAAGAGGCTCTGCGATTGCTTGCGGTTGCGTTGCAACCGCTGCGCCCAATCGCGGATTTAAAAGGTAGCTTTTTCAAAACTCACTGAGTTTTGAAAAAGCCTCATAAGAAGGATTCTTACATCATGGAGTACGTACGCATCAACGCCGCCATAGACGCGGCATACGCGGCCGGGGCCTTCCCCTGCGCCGCCGTCCTCGTGGAGCCCGACGAGGGCGAGCCGCTCAGGCGTTTCGTGGGCAAGCCCGATCCGCTGGCCGAGGCTGAGGGACGCTCGCCTAGAGGCGCGCCTTCAGTCGAGGCGTCCGAGGATACCGTCTTCGACCTGGCCAGCCTGACGAAACCCCTGGCGACGAGCCTCGTCGCGCTCAAGGCCATCGAGTCCGGGGCCCTGGATCCCGGGGCGCCGCTCGGGCGCTACCTGCCCGAGGCCGCCGCCTCTCGCCTCGAGCCTACGATACGGCAGGTCATGGCGCATTCGGCCGGCCTCCCGCCCATACCCGAGCTGCAGCGCCGCTTCGGCTCGGCCGAGGAGGCCGACGGGAGCCCGGAGGCTCGGGCCCGGGCTATCGCGGGCCTCCTGGCCATAGAGCCCGACAACCCGCCCGGTACCCACGTAGCCTACTCCTGTACCGGCTTCCTGCTCCTGGGTATCGTCCTCGAGCGGCTCGGGGGCGCGCGCCTTTCCGAACTCTTCGCCCGCGAGGTGGCCCGGCCCCTGGGGCTCGGCGACGGCGCGAGCAAGGCGTCAGGCGAGGGTAGCGGCAAGGGCCCCGTGGCGACCTTCCTGCCGGGACCGTCCTTGGCCTCCCGCTGCGCCCCGACCGAGCCCTGCGCCTGGCGCGGACGGCGCATCGTAGGCGAGGTGCACGACGAGAGTTCCTATTGCCTGGGCGGCGACGGGGGCAACGCGGGACTCTTCGCCAACCTCGAGGGCGCGGCTACGCTCTTCCGCGTCTGGCGCGACGGCGGCGGCCTCCTCAAGAAGGACACCGTCCTAGACGCCCGCGCCTGCCTGACCGAGGGCCTCGAGCGGCGACGCGGCCTCGGCATACAGCTGCACGACGGCGACACCTGCGACAACGCCGACTGGCCGATCGATGCCTACGGGCACACGGGCTTCACCGGCACCTGCGCCTGGCGAGCCCCGGGCCTCGAGCTAGGCGAGTCCTCGAGCGGCGACGTACACGGGGCCGGGGGCAGGGCTGGGCGCCGGGGAGTGGCAGTCGTGAGCCTCACCAATCGCGTCTACGGCGGTAGGGACGCCACGGTCGACGGCATCGTCGCCTTCCGCCAGGCCCTGCACGGCGCCGTCGCCTACGAGGCGTTGAAGCGGTAGCCCTTGGTGGGCCCGAAGACCTGGAAGGCGCCCGGCCGTATCGACGATAGCATCTCGATATGGAAGGCCGCCAGGCGCTCGGGGTCGGTCGCGCAGCCTTCCCTGAGCCAGCGGAGGAGCATCGCGCCGTGGGCCCCGGCCAGGTAGTCGAGCATGAGGCCGTAGGCCTCGTGGGGCGGCCGCTCTATGACTCCCTTCTCGGACAGGAGCCTCATCGACTCGTCTATGCCCCGGCGTACGGCCTCCTGGATGAGTCCGGCCGCGCGCGCCTTGTCCAAGGCGAGGAAGAGGCGTCGCTCCCCCGCCCAGGCGGAGAAGCCGAGTATGCCCGGCGTGGACGGCTCGAAGCGCCCCTCGTCGATGGCTTCCCTGAGCCTGTCGATGAAGCGCCGGTTAAGCTCGCGAAGCCTGTCCCCGAGAGCCTCCTCCTTCGATGCGTAGTGCATGTAGAAGGTCGTCCTGGCTATGCCGGCCCTGGCGGCTATCTCCTTGATAGAGATCGCCTCGTAGGGTAGCTCGTCCATGAGGTCGAGGAGCGCGTCGATTATAAGCCGTTTGGTACGTACTGGTCGTTGATCCATAATGAACCCCTGGTATCGGTTTCGAGTGTGAATGTACTACAATACTACAATAAAAACACGATCGTTTGTCAAAGATGCTCATGAAATGAACAACTTCATGCGTTTGTAGCCTTCACGACACGCGTCGCGGCTACTATCGGACATTTTCGCGTCGGATACGGGCTCGGGGTGTAGATTCGCGTTCATACGATCTCTACTACGGAGGTAGATATGAAGCGAACGAGATACCTGATCCTGGCCGCCATGGCGGCGCTCGCGCTGAGCGGCTGCGCCCAGAAGGCGTCTATGTCCCTGTCCATGCAGGCCACGGCGCCCGGCGGCGGTACGCCCAGGGCGCTCGGGGGCGCCTCGGCCAGGGCCCTTACGACGCCGCTCGTCGTCCCGGTCATCGGGAAGGACGGCTCTAATCTTGGCAACCTGACGATAGAGGAGGCCTTCGCGGCCGTCAAGGATATCCAGATAGAGCTGGATCCGGCCCAGGTCGACTCGACCGACGAGCAGGCGCAGGAAGCGGAACTGGAGTATACCGGGCCCTTCCTCGTCGACCTCGTGGGCTCCACGGTCAACCCCGACTTCCCCGCCATATCGCTCCTGCCGGGCTCCTACGACGAGATAGAGCTATCCATAGATAAGCTCGACGGCACCGAGCTCGGCCGCGACGGCAAGCCCTTGGCCCCGGCCGGTAGCCCTCTCCTCGGCCGATCGATCTACCTGAAGGGGTCCTACGCGGCCGTTGGCGCCGCGAGCGTGCCCTTCACGCTGGCCTACGACATAGACGAGGGCTTCGAGCTATCGGGCGCCGACGCGGCCCTGCCCCTGGCCCTCGAGGGCGGCGCGGATAACCCCGTCATCGTGGCCTTCCGGATGAGGCAGTGGTTCGACTTCTCCAAGGCCAAGACCAATCCTAGCCTGATCGTCGACTTCAGGGACCTGAGCCTGTCGAACGGCGCCATCGTCCTCGACGGTACGGCTCTCGGGAAGAACAACGCCGTTCGCGAGGTCATAGAGGAGAACATCGAGGAGTCGGCGGACTTCGGCGAGGACGGCGACGGCGACGGTATCCTGTCGCCCGCCGAGGACGACGACGCGGTGGATACCGACGACGTGTAGCGCGTAGTATATAGGTCGCGACGGCGGCGCTCCCGTAGCGCGAACGTCGCTACCGGATCGCCTCGTCGCGTCAGCGCGCTTCCCCGGCCTTGTGGTGGACCTGGAGCGCGTCTTCTCGTAGGGCGCTCGCGGACACGGCTGCCCAGGCTCGCGAGAAGCCCAGGAGATCGGGCCAGAAGGCCGCGAAGCCCGCGCGCAGTCCGTCGCGTAGTGACTCCAGCATCTGCGCGCAGGACGCCAGGTCGACGCGGCCGCTCA
>CAZNNA010000362.1:0-3379 GCA_964573825.1 uncultured Treponemataceae bacterium | reverse complement strand
TGGACGAGGCGGTGCTATCGGTGGACGCGGGCCTCCGCGTGAGGCTCGCCAACCCCAAGGCCGCGGCCCTGCTCCGCCGCTCGGATGATAAGGCGGCGCTGGAAGGACGCGGGCTCCTCGAGGCCACCGGCATGGTGGCCCTGGAGGAGCTGGCGGCTCGCTGCGCGGCCGAGGGCCGGCCAGTCGAAACGGAATTCTCGCTCTACGGCGAGGAGACCAGGCACTTCATCGCCAAGGCCTCGCCCCTGGCCATGGCGGACGGCGGCCGGGGGGCGGTCATCGCCCTCAACGACGTCACGCGCCTCAAGCGCCTCGAGCGCGTCCGCAAGGACTTCGTGGCCAACGTCTCCCACGAGCTCAGGACGCCCATAACCCTCATCAAGGGCTTCGCCGAGACCCTGGAGGGGGTCGACGACCCAGCCGACGCGGCGCGCTTCGTCTCCGTCATCAGGCGCCACGCCGATAGGATGACGGCCATCATAGAGGACCTCCTCATGCTGGCACGCCTCGAGGGGCCCGATCGCGGCGGCCTCGAGCTGGGCCGCGTCGAGGCCGGGGCCCTGCTATCGCGCGCGGCCGAGGAGATCAGGCTGTCCCGCGTCGCCAGCCGGCCCGAGATCGCCGTAGAGGCGGGCGCGGGCCTTCTGGTTCGCGGCAACGAGGGGCTCCTCGAGCAGGCCCTGGTCAACCTGATAGACAATGCCGTCAAGTACGGCCCCGCCGGGGTCGCCATACGAATAGGCGCCAAGGCCGAGGAAGGCTTCGTGAGGCTCTACGTGGCCGACTCGGGCCCCGGCATACCGGCCCGAGACCTGCCGCGCCTCTTCGAGCGCTTCTATCGGGTGGATAAGGCGCGCTCCCGGGAGCTCGGCGGCACGGGACTCGGACTGGCAATAGTGCGGCACATAGCGCTGGCTCACGGCGGCGACGTATCGGTGGAGAGCCGCGAGGGCACGGGCAGCCTCTTCTCCATTCGCGTACCTGCCTGGGCGGAGAGCGTCCAGGCCGCCTCGCCTTCCGCCGAGACCGAGACCGACAGCTCGTAGCCGCCCCCGAGCCAGCGCCTTGGGCGGCCGGGGACGAGCTCTACCGCGACGGCCGAGAGCCCGTCCGTCGCGGCGCCGTCCTCGGGGCCGCCCTCGGGCCCCTCGACGCGGAGCGGCCTACCCCAGGGGCTATCGGGGCGCAGGCTACGAGCCGCGTCCAAGGGCAGGCCCTCGAGCCGAGCGCTCACCGGCGCCGTACTCCTGATATGGTCGGCCCGGAAGCCGCCCCCTAGGATGGCGGGGGCGAGGGCCTCGGGCTCCGCGTCCCATGGATCCTCCAGGCGCTCGAGCGCTACGGCGCCGAGCCGTACGAGGTCTACCGGGCAGGTAGCCTGGCCGGCCCGGTACAGCGCCACGGCGGCGCCCGCGGCATAGCCGCCCTCCGCGGTCAGCCGCAGCTCGAGCCACGCGGCCGAGCCGGGCGGTCGCTCGGCGGGGAGTCCGCTTGGCCAGGCGGCCCCGTAGGGCAGGCTCAGGTAAGGCCCGAAGGCGGCCCGCGCGAACAGGGCGGCCTCGCGGGCGCGCGGCAGGAGCAGCCGCGCCTCCTGCCCGGGCGCCAGGCGAAGCGGGCCGTAGGCCTCGGAGGGGCTGCCGTCCCTCTCGGGCGCCAGGAGCCAGGTTACGATCCAGGCCTCGGCCCCGGCCCCAGGCTCGGCCCCGGCCCCAGGCTCGGCCCCGGCCCAGGCCTCGGGGAAGGGCGGCGCCCGGACGCGCACCGCGACGGCGTCGAGGCCGGGCCCGAGGGGCGGCATCCCCGGAGGGCAGGCCACGGAGGCTAGCCAGGACGCCGCCAAGGTAGCGAGGAGGCGACAAGCATGACGTTCCATGGCTCCTACACGCGCGGAGGCGCAGCGGCGCTTGCGATAGCGCTTGCCTCGGGAACGGTTTTATCCCATACTAGCGGTCTATATGGAAGACAGCGTAGCGTATACCAATAGGCTGGAAGCGGCCCTGGCCTCCAAGACGGAACGGATGGACGGGGAAGAACTCAAGCAGCTCAAGGACGACTTCAAGCTGTTCCAATCCGCCTTCCAGGCCATCTACAACTTTCTCCTCAAGAAGGGGCTCATCAGCGAGGATCCCTACAAGTACGAGCTCAAGATATCCGAGGTGACCACGCCGCCGGAGAGCCCCTTCGCCGAGAGCGAGAAGCTCGACCAGATGTGCATACGGCTATCGCAGTACGAGTCGTACCTCGACTTCCTCAATAACTACTACCAGTTCAGCGTTGAATTCCTGACGATGGGTCGCATCAAGCGCCTCGTTTCCCTGACCAAGTACTTCGCCTTCACGCAGTTCTCCGAGAACAGCCAGCACATAAACACCCGCTACTTCGCCGAGATCGTGGCCCTCGTACGCAAGGGCACCGACCCCCTCTCTACCGGAATCATCAACGAGGGGCTCCTGCAGCTCGAGAAGACCAGCCGCAAGATATTCCAGACGCTCAAGGACCTGACCCTGCTCCACAAGGAACGCTATAAGCTCGAGCTCAGGCGCCTCGTCGCCAACGATATGCGCCTGGATCGCGATTACGCCGTGACCCACCAGGACGAGGCCGTGCGCCGCATCCGCCAGAAATACGCCGAGGTGGCGGGCGACAAGCCCTTCTATCCCGAGCTGGCGGCGGAGATCCTCAAGGAAGACTTCGGTTCCGAGGGCGAGGCCCTGCGCGACGATATACTCAAGCGCCTCGAGGTCGCCGAGGATAAGTCCAAGGGCCAGTCGGAGGAGCGCAACTTCAAGGGCATCCTGGTGGACGGCGCCCGCGTCATCATAGGCGTCGGCTTCCAGCTCGACGACGCCGTGCGAAAGCTCGAGGAGAACCAGGCCCTGCTCGACTCGCTCGATAAGACCTTCATGACCAAGGTCAAGCGCGCCATCCGAGAGATGCTCGGCAAGCGGGTCGAGCACATAGTGCACGAGGTTGAGTACCTCGATCCCGTGTCGAGCACGCGCAAGAACGAGTCCATAGACTTCACCGATTTCTGCGCCGAGGCGGGGAAGCGGGCCCAGGGACTCGTTGCCATGGTCTCCAAGACGAGCGCCGCCTACAAGCGCATGGAAGGCTCCTCGGAGGACCTGGTGTACAAGTTCCTGTCGAAGAGCATAGAGGAGCTCCAGTCCTTCCATCGCCGCCTCTCGGCCCTGGACGAATTCTTCCAGGGCGCCCTCGGCGCCCCCGAGGTCAAGGGCAAGGCGCGAAGCGTCAAGGTAGAGCTCGGTTCGCTCAAGAACGCCATCATCAAGGCCAACCAGAAGCGCCATGAGTATATAGCCCAAAAAGAGGAGCTCGAGCAGATGAAACGCCTGGGCATCCGCGAATCCTGAGGGCA
>CAZNNA010000361.1:0-3381 GCA_964573825.1 uncultured Treponemataceae bacterium | reverse complement strand
TGGAGCCGGCGGCCTCGAGTATCCTAGAGAACCCCTGGCCGTAGAAGACGTTATCTCCCAGGACCAGGGCTACGCGATCCGATCCGACGAAGTCGCGCCCCACGATGAACGCGTCCGCCAGTCCCCGCGGTTTATCCTGTACGGCGTAGGTTAGCTGTAGGCCGTAGCCCGAGCCATCTCCCAGGAGCTCCCTGAAGCCCCCTATGTCGCGCGGGGTCGAGATGACAAGGATGTCCCGTATACCGGCCAGCATGAGCGTCGAGAGCGGGTAGTAGATCATGGGCTTGTCGTAGACGGGCAGCATCTGCTTGGACACCGCCAGCGTAGCCGGGAATAGCCTCGTGGCGGTGCCCCCCGCCAGGATAATGCCTTTCATTATGTCCCCTTATTATTTAGTAGTAAGCAGGTCGCCCGAGAGGTGCGCCCTAAGGCTTTCCTGCCATGGCGGTACGACGAGGCCGGCCGCCCTAGCCTTGTCCTTGCAGAGAACCGAGTAGGCGGGCCTTCGGGCCTTGGTCGGATACTCGCTCGTAGCCAGGGGCCTGACCGCGCAGGGCCGCGCGAGGAGGCCCAGCTCCAGCCCCAGCCGCTGTATCTCCAGCGCGAAGCCGTGCCAGCTCGTCTCTCCCTCGTCGGTATAATGGTAGATACCGGGAGGCACACCCCGCGGGTCGGTAGCGGCGCCTGCCAGGGCCCGAGCCAGGTCGCGAGCCCAGGTAGGCGATCCGCGCTGGTCGGCGACCACGCCTATCTCCGTTCGCTCCGCCATCAGGCGCAGCATGGTCCTGACGAAGTTAGGCCCGTGCCTGCCGTAGAGCCAGGCCGTACGTACCACCACGGCGTCGGGTGCCGTTACCAGGACCCGGCGCTCGCCCTCCGCCTTCGTCCGGCCGTAGGCGCCCGTCGGGCCTACCACGTCTGACTCCCTATAGGGTCGTTCAGCCTCACCGCTAAAGACGTAATCGGTTGAGATGTGGACGAGGCGCGCTCCCAGCGCGGCGCAGAGCCGGGCCAGGTTCTCTGGGCCGTCGGCGTTCAGCCGCAGAGCGAGAGCCTCCTCGTCCTCGGCCTTATCCACGGCGGTATAGGCCGCGCAGTTGATGACCGCGCCTATAGCCTTTCCGCTAGCGAAACTACTTATCGCGCCCGGATCCAGGAAATCGACCTCTCGGTCGCTCACCGTAAACTCGAGCCCTCGTTCGGATAAGACCTCGCACAGCTCCGTCCCGAGCATGCCGCGGGCTCCCACCACCCATATCATGAGAGCTCCTTGAGCGGGGGCAGGGCAGCGTCCTTTACCGACACGAGCACGTCCCTCAGGGGCCATTCTATTGCCAGCTCCGGATCGTCCCAGCGCACGCCGCCGTCCGCCTGGGCGTTATACTCGGCGCTACACTTGTACTGTAGCTCCGTTCCGTCCTCGAGGGCGACGAAGCCGTGGGCGAACCCGACTGGGATAAAAATCATCTTTCTATTCGTTTCAGATATCTCGGTACCAACCCATCGCCCGTAGGTCTTAGAGACCGGCCGTAGGTCCACCGCCACGTCCCAGAGGCTGCCGCGGGTAACCCGCACGAGCTTGGCCTGGGCATGCGGCGCCCGCTGGAAATGCAGTCCCCGCAGGGTTCCTCGGGACGACCGGGAATGGTTATCCTGCACGAAGCGCTCCCTGATACCGGCCTTCTGGAAGTCGGACTCCTTATAGGTCTCCATGAAGTAACCGCGCTCATCCTCGAAGACCCTCGGGGTAATGACCAGTAAGCCTTCTAGCTCGGTCTCGGTAAACGTAAAGGGCATGCCGACCTACTCCTTATTAATTCCATCGTTGCATACGTGTTATAATGATTTCATCCTGTCCATCCGTTTTACATCATGTCAATCCTTAAAAAAGACTCTCTAATCATTCTTCTTCCTTAGCGTATCCGCGCATGTAAGCGAGGCCTTACTAAGTAGTATTCCTAGTACATTTCTACGCGCCTATACTGGAACAGCGCGGTCTCCGGCCCGACCGCGTAGCGGCTTCCCTTTCTGTATACCGCGCGAGAGTCCCCGGCTTGCCCCTCGCGCGCGGGGGGCGGGCCTTACTTGATTCCGGCCCCGTTTCCAAGGCATTCCGCTTAAGGGATCCGTTCCGCGGCGTCACCGCCCCTGCTATCGAATCAAGGCCATCACGGCCTTCGCGTGCGCCCTAAAGTCTCCAAGTCTCGTAGTAATGATAGGAAAGGCCATTCCCCAATCCATAGAGGAGTACTCGCGTACCGTAAGGTTCCAAAAGCCCACCGCCTTGGCCATGCGCGCGGCGACGGAACCGAATACCCGCGATATCTTGAACTCGTCTTCACCATCGAAAAATGACTTAACGGCTGCGAGGATCTCTTGCCTATCCCGTCGCGTGATCGCCTCCGTACGTGGTCGTTCTCGGACGCCGGCCCCCTAGAGCGCCTCCGGATCTACCTTCTTGAGGGCCTCCACCGCGTCCTTGACCGTCTGGGTAGCTCCCCTCCGCGTTACGAGGACCGCGTCGGCCGTCTCCACCACCACGAGATCGTCGACGCCCGCCAGGACCACCCTCCTCCCGGAGGACAGGACCAGGTTGCCCCTGGCCTTGGCCGCGACCGGGGCCAGGGGCCCCTGGGCCGCGTTACCCTCGTCGTCGAGGTACGCGTCGCTTTTTTTTAAGCTCTGTCCCTCGTCAAGCTTCGAGCTCTGTCCCCGGAGCTCGTCGTACAGGGCGTCGTAGCTTCCGAGGTCCGACCAGCCGAGGGCCGCCGGGCAGGGTACGCAGGCCACGCGGTCGCTCTTCTCCATGACGGCGTAGTCCACGCTGATGGACGGTATGGCCAGCATATCGTCCTTGCTCGGCGCAAGCGGGCTCTTGGACGGGGCCCGCTCGTAGGCCGCGCGAGCGGCGGCCAGGAGCTCGGGGGCGTGGCGCTCGAGCTCGGAGATGAAGGTCCCGGCGGTAAAGCAGAACATGCCGGAGTTCCACAGGTAATTACCGGAGGCCAGGTAGCGCTCCGCGGTGGCGCGATCGGGCTTCTCCTTGAAGGAGATAACGCGCTCGCCCGAGGTCTCGATGTAGCCGTATCCGGTCTCCGCGTACGCGGGCCGTATGCCGAAGGTAACGAGCCGCCCCGTCGCGGCCAGGGCAGCGGCCCGCTCGACTGCGTCGCGGTACTCCTTAACGCCTCGTATGACGTGGTCGCTCGGTACCACGAGGAGCGTCTCCCCGGGCTCGCAGGCCAGGGCGGCCAGGGCTATGGCGGGCGCCGTATTGCGCGCCGCCGGCTCCACGACGAGCGTATAATCGCTCTTACTAACCCCGAGGCCCGCTAGCTGCGCCTCGGCGAGGGCCGCCTGCGCGGCGTTGCTCGCTATGAT
>CAZNNA010000360.1:0-3386 GCA_964573825.1 uncultured Treponemataceae bacterium | reverse complement strand
CGTCGAGGGCGGCAAGCGCGAGGCCCTCGTCCATGTCGGCGGGGAGCTTGGCATAGATGCCGGACTCGAAGAGAATAGCCTGACCATCGATGAGGACGCGATCGACCTCGGGCATGACCTTGAGGATCTTGTTGATCTTGAGGGGCGTCAGGGAGAGCGACACCAGGCTGGCGATCTTGTCGCCGACCTTCAGGTCCCTGTCCTTGAGCGCGGAGCCGATCTTGGCGACCTTGCCGATGAACATGCCGCCGGAACCGGTGACCGGGTTCTGCTGCTTGCCCCTCGAGGCGACGATCTCCATGATCTTCTTGCCGATCTTGTCGACGTCGTGGCCGGCCTCTTCCTCGATCTGCGTGAAGCTGGCCGAGTCGATGTTGAGGGCGATGACGTCCAGCAGGATCTCGTTGTCGTACACCGTCGACATGTCGTTGTTGATACGCTGCGCCGTCTGCGGCATCGCGCCTTCCGGCTCGATGACGCGATGCGTACCGTACTTGCATCCAGTAGCCATAGGACCTCCTTCTACGCCCCCTGCGGGGCAAGCCATGCGCTCGGGGGCACCGATAAAGATGCTACCTTATAGCTCCAGTTTTAATGAATCGTCAAGTTTATCGAGGACAGCGGCAAGGTATGTAATCATATGCGGATTTCTCTTCATTTTGCGGAAGAAGGAAGAGCCTAGAGCTCCGCCTCCTCCACCAGGCGCTTGATGAGCAGGTAGAGATTCATCAGCCGCGGATCCGCCTTGAGCGCCTTGTTCATGAAGACGACGAGCCCGTTCCGCCGCTCCGGATTGAACACGACGAGCGTCGACACCCCCGGATCCCCTCCGCCATGACCGGCGACGGGCTGCCCGGATTCGACAGGAACGAGGAGGCTGCGCAGGGTCGAGTAGTTCCACCCCAGGGCCTGGCCGGCGTCACCGAACTGGGGGCTGAGCATCTCCCTCATGGTCTCCGGCCTGAGCATGGAGAACGAGTCGTAGCGACCCTCGCTCATCGACGCGATAAGGAAATGGGCGTACTCGGTGGGCGTCGTCTTCAAGGCCCCGTCGGGATAGGTCGGGAATGAGTACGCCGGCATGGCTCGTCCCTTCTCGTCGCACGGGCTGGCCAGGCGTCCGGCATCGACATCGCGGTGGAGCCATACGGTAGACGGCATATCCAAGGGAGCGAAAAGCTCCTCCGCGCAATAGCGATCGAAGTCGCGGCCGTCGACGCTCTCGACCAGGAACCCGAGCAGGCCATAGGCCATGTTGCTGTACTCGAATTCGCTTCCCGGGGCCCAGGCGGCGAAGTTGCGCTTCGCGTCGTAGCGAGCGCCGCCCGGCACGAGGTAGGAGCGGGCGATCTCTTCCAGGCCGATCGGCGAATCCCCGCCACCCTGCCCCGTCGTGTAGAGCGACTCGTAGATCGACCAGTTGTCGACTATGCCCGACCTGTGAGACAGGAGCATGCGCGCGCTGATCGGCGCCCGAGGATAAGCGGGATGGTCGATCCCGAAGGGGAGATACCGGTCGATATCGGCATCCAGGTCGACGAGTCCCCGTTCCGCGAGCCGCATCACGGCCGTCGCGGTCACGGTCTTGGAGACGGACGCGATTTGGAAGAGCGTCCGCTCGTCGGCCGCTATCCCGCGTTCCGGATCGGCCAGGCCCACGGCCCACGCGGAAGAGATAGCGCCGTCGCGAACGAAGGCCACCGACAGGGCCGGTATTCCCGCCTTCGCCATCTTGCCGCGCGCGAACTCCCTAATATCCTCCGGATCGGAGAAATCGGTATTCGCTATGACCAACCCGCCGACTATCAACGCCGCGACGAGCGCGAGCCCCAGGGGGACGGCTATCGCTAGCCGTAGTATCTTGGATACCTTCACGGATTAACACTCCTCGCTATGATCGCGGGCCTCAACCCGCCCCCACCTCATCGCCCCTTGAACCGCGCATGGCCCATCAGGGTATCGCCGATACGCGGAGACGCCATATCGCCGGAGGGCATTCGGATGAGACTAAGGCCGCGGCTCGGCTATCCATCGAGGACAATGCCGAGCCGTACCATGGTCGCTTGTTCTTAGCTACCAAGGCAAGCATGTCGCTCAGGCCTTCCTCGGCCTCCCCCGCTTCCGCTTCTCCGGCCGGTCGTCCGGCGTTACGCGCTCGGCCCGCCCCGCGCCTCCGTCCGCGCGCTCGCGGGGCTTACGGCCGCGCCTCGCGACCTTCTCCCCGAGCGCCCTGAGAGAGCGTCGTCGTCCAGGCGAAGATCGTCGCGGAGCCGCGACTCGAGAGCGCGAACCGAGCGCACCGCGCCCGTGATACAAAGCCAATCAAGGAGCGCCTTCTCCGGACGGGCGATAAGGTATCGCCTGCGCCGTCCGGAAGCTCCTCCCGCGTCCAACCGAAACGGTAGACCGCCGGCGGCAGGTGACTATAGCTGAAGCATCCGAGCGCGGTGTCAAAGCGCCTGTTCCGCCTAGGCGTGGCGGACGTAGGCACGCTTACCGACTCGGGAATCAAGCCTCTCCGGGCAAGCACGTACTCGAAGGACACATAGGATGGGCCGTAGATCATATTGGCCAGCACTTCAAGCGATGCCGGTCGCTTGCGGAGCTCTGTCGCGGTAAGGTAGATACCCTTGGTGACCCCGATGAGCTCGCCCGCCTTCATAAGCCGGCTAACCTTGTCCCGGAGGTTTCCTCCCTCCCCGAAAAGGCCTCGCAGGGCAAGGAAGTCAAGCTCGGGACCGAGTCCTGCGAGCTGTCGTATTTCAGCCATATTGTCTTGAATCATAAGACATTTTGGGTATTTTGATACAGCCATTCACTATTTGATATTCATCCTTGCTATTTCGTTATACTGCAGTACGCTACAATCTAATCAACAAGCAAGACATTTGACGTCTACTCATTCAGTCATTTGATGCCCGCTCCTCGATCCAGCATGGGCGCCTTAAAGAAACAACGCGCGCCTACTCGTCGTCGCCGTGCTCGCCCAGCTCCGCAAGGATGCCCTTGAGCTCCAGCATGGCGCCTTCCAGCTCGAGGAGGGCCGACCGCGCCAGCTCGGCCGGTTCTGGCAGGGAGTCGGCGTCCTCCAGGCTATCGTCGCGGAGCCAGGATATGTCGAGCGAGTCCTGCTTCTTGTCCCTGATCCACTCCCGCGCGAAGCGCCTGAAGCGGCCCTCCTCGCCCTGGTCGGTCCGCCTGGACGAGCCGCGCGGATCCTTGCCGTAGGCCTTCTCGAAGTCGGCGAAGTGCTCGGCCTTGACGGGCGCGGTCTTGCCGAAGCTTGGCATGTTGGCGCGGAGGTCGTAGACCCAGACCTCCTTGGTACAGTCCTTGTCCTTCTTGCCGCGGGTAAAGAAAAGCACGTTGGTCTTGACGCCCTGGGC
>CAZNNA010000359.1:0-3392 GCA_964573825.1 uncultured Treponemataceae bacterium | reverse complement strand
GAGCCCGACCGAGACGCCCGAGGGCGCGGCCATAGGCTCGGTCGGCCCTACGACCTCCAGGCGCATGGACTCCTACCTGGAGGACTTCGGGCGACATGGTATATTTCCTATAACGATAGGCAAGGGAGAGCGGGGGCCGGCCTGCCGGGAAGCCTGCTCCAGGTACCGGGGCGCCTACCTGGCCGCCGTGGGCGGGGCGGCGGCCCTGGCCGGGTCGCGCTTCGTCTCGTCGTGTACCGTCATCGATTGGCCCGAGCTCGGCATGGAGGCCATACGCCTCGTCGAGCTCAGGGGCCTCCCCGCGCTCGTGGTCACGGACTCGCGGGGAGGGGATTACTACGAGCGGCTTCGATCCTAGGCCAGGGGGCCGACGCTCGCGACCACCACGATGATCGAGGCTATGACGGCCGCGAGCGTAGCCGCCAGGAATACCAGGAGCGCCTTGGTGCTCGTTCTCATGCTTGCTTCCTTTCATTGACGTAAGCGGACCAGCGACTCGCGACGTCCTCGAGGCCGAGCCCGAGCTCGTCCATGTTCTTGAATAGGCGAGGAAGCTCCTCGTCGAAGAAACGCCTGCGTCTCTCCTCGCGGGCTATCGCCATGCCGCCGTCGGCCACGAAGTAACCGGTTCCCCGCTCGCAGCGAGCGATGCCGCAGTCGGCTAGGCCCTGCAGGGCACGGGCCGCGGTATTCGGGTTAACCTCGAGCGAGGCGGCCAGCTCCCGCGCCGAGGGGAGCCTGGCCCCGGGCGCGAGGCGCCCCGTCAGCACGTCCTCGGCCAGGAGCTCCGCTATCTGGGCGAAGATGGGCCGATCGCTATTGAACCTCATCGCGCGCTTCCTTTTCGCTTACGCGGAGGTAGCCGTAGGCCAGAGAGAAGAGCGGTACGAAGATGAGCCTGACGCCGTCGACCAGTACCGTGAAGACGCGCTCGACAACCTCGGCGTTATCGATCTCGTTACCGCTCACGGTAAGGACTCCGGTGTCGTAGGATATGGAGAAGGCCTCGCGCCAGGAACCGTAGACCAGCTGGAGCCCCAGGGCGACGAGAAGGCCGCAGGCCAGGACGAAGCCTATGGACAGGCCGAGCGTCTTGATGAAGGCTCTCTTGCGGAAGGCGGCGGAGCCGGCGACGAAGGCCACGGCCACCGCCGCGTATTCGCCGTAGGCCCGCAACCCTACGAGGGAGAACGGATGCCACACGGGACTCCCGGCGCCGCCGGCCGCGCGCTCGAGCAGGGCGAGCAGGGCCGATAGGCCTATGAGGGCGCCCGAGGCCGCCAGGGGAAAGATAACGACGCACGAGAGCAGCGCGGCCAGGTACTTCTCCAGGGATGTCGCGGGCAGGAGGAGCCAGTCGCAGCTCGAGCGCCCGTGCATCTGCCGCAGGGAAAGGGAGGACAGGATCAACCCGGCTACGATGATGACGATAAAGTACTGATGCGCCTCTTCGCCGTTCATGAAGGCGACGCGGCCGAAGAGTATGGTTATCAGGTTGAGGCCGGCGATGATTGCCAGTCCGATGCCTAGGCTCGGAGCGTCGGCGTAGGCCTTGTTGCGCATGAGCAGGTAGACCCGCCCGAGGCTGAAGCGCCTCTCGAGGCTATCGCGGTTCATCGTACACCTCCCTGGACGGGCGCGTCGGCTCGGTAGTCGCCCAGCGGCTCCCCCTCGAGCGCCGCGCGGAGGCGCTCGGGCTCGGCCACGGCGGCGTTGAACACGAGCTCCAGGTCGGGAGAGGCTCCCTCGTCTCCCGGCTCGGCCGCGAGGAGGGCGGCCCAGCCTACGGCGTCCCGCTCGGCGTAGACGACGGGCCTTCCCTCGAGGGACTGGAGCCTGCCCGAGCGGAGGCGCCCGGCCAGGTCATCGGCGGTCAGGGTGAAGGCCACCCTGCCCTTGTCGACTATTACCACCGGATCGATCAGGGACTCGAGGTCGCGTACCTGGTGGGTAGAGACGACGATGACGCGCTCGGGTCCCGCGGCCGTGGCTAGGACACGCCTGAACTGCGCCTTGGAAGGGATATCGAGGCCGTTGGTCGGCTCGTCCAGGAGGACGAGGCGGGCGCCGCTGGCCAGGGCCGCCGCCAGCGCGAATTTCTTGCGCTGGCCGTAGGAAAAGCGAGAGACCTGCTTGCTGGCGTCGAGGCCGAACTCGTTGAAGAGCTCCTGGAAGCGCGCCCGGTCGAAGGCCGGCCGGAAAGCCGCGTTGCGCTCGACCCAGGCCGCCGGCCGTAGCGCCGGGAACCAGGGGTCCTCGGGTACGAAGGCGACGTCGGCCAGGAAGGCCGCCCGGCGGGCGCCGGGGTCGCGGCCGAAGGCCTCGACGATCCCCCGCTCGGGACGAAGGGCGCCGGCCGCGATCTTCAGGAGACTCGTCTTGCCGGCCCCGTTGAGCCCCAGGAGGCCGTGCACGGCTCCCGGCTCGAGGCGCAGGTCGAGATCCTCGAAGAGCGATCCCTTGCCATACCCGAAGGTCATGGACTGCATTCGTAGCATCTTGCTACTCCTTTAGTGTAGTAGGTAGTTAATACACTAATAAACCATAGAGCTTTTGTCAACCCGTCGATATGTAGGCCAGGGCCCCAACCTAAGCCCGGCCGCGAGCGTATACTAGGTATATGACCCTCGACGCCCGACGCGCCTTCGTAGACAATAAGCGACTCGCAAGCGATGAGCGCCAACGTATCCTCGACGCGCTCTGGCGCGAATGGTATCCGCGGCTCGAGGTCTACCTGCGAAGCTTCGCCGGGCTCTCGCCGGAGGATAGGGAAGAAATCGCGGGCGACGCGCTCCTTAGGGCCTTCGATCGGGCGGATAGGTATAGGCCCGAGCTACCCTTCGAGCCGTGGCTCGTAACCATAGCCCGGCGCCTGGCTCTTAGCCGGCTCCGGGCGACCGGTAGATGGAGAGAGTTCCCCACCGCCCCCGAGGACCTCCGCGACGCCGCCGATACCAGGCGTCGAGGACCGGAGGGCGACTGCGTCCGGGAAGCCGAGCGCTCGGAGGTAGCGGCCTTCGTACGCGCGCTGCCTGAGCGTGAGCGCGAGCTCGCCTTCCTCGTCTACGGGCGCGACATGAGCCTGGCCGAGGCCGCCCGCGCGACGGGGACGCCGCTCGGTACGGTCAAGTGGCGGATGTCGCGCATACGCGACCGCATGAGGGAGACGCTGGAGGTACAGGATGCCTAGAAGCGGGGAGAGATCGGAGATACGCCTCCGAGCGTATTTCGCGTCGGAACTCGACGACGCGGCCCGGGGCGTTCCGGAGCCGCCTCTCCTCGCCGCGCGCCCTCGCGAGCCGAGGCCCGGGCTGTCGCTCGCGCCGAGGGGGGACCGGGCGGCCCGAGGCTCCGGGGCGAGTCCCCGCCGATACGGATCTGGCCACCTTCCG
>CAZNNA010000358.1:0-3398 GCA_964573825.1 uncultured Treponemataceae bacterium | reverse complement strand
CCATCCGGGGCGGGCTTTCCATGGCGTACAGCCCCTCTATGCGGGCCAGTACGCTCTTAAGGACCTCTTCGCCGATCTCGGTATGCGCCAGCTCTCGACCCCTGAAACGTATGGTAACCTTGACCTTGTTACCCTCGAGGAGGAAGGTGCGCACATGCTTGGACTTGAAGTCCAAGTCGTGATCGTCGATCTTGGGCTGCATCCGCACCTCTTTGATCTTGACGATCTTCTGGTGCTTCCGGTTGTCCTTGAACTTCTTTTCCTGCTCGAATTTGAACTTGCCGTAGTCGAGGATCTTACAGACCGGCGGGTTCGATTGCGGCGCGATCTCGACGAGGTCGAGTCCGAGCTCCTTAGCCATGCGGAGGGCTTCCACGGTAGGTAGCACGCCCTTCTGCTCGCCTGCATCGTCAATCAAACGTACTTCGCGGACCCGTATCTGGTCGTTGGTCCGCAGGTTCTTGTTGTCCGCCAATGGACCTCCTTCGGCTTGCCCTTCAATACTATTAGAGTGCCGCGCATTGTATCACAGCGCCGCGAATCGAGTCAAAGGGGCGAGCGGACGCCGGCGCCCGCCGTTACGGATCCCGGCTCGAGGACCCGAGGCGTAAAATTGACAGGGACGGGCCTTGGTGTTATCGTTCAGGTATGACTGAAACGAGCCATACGAACCCAGGAGCCCTCTCGGCCGTCTGCGCCGACGCTATAGAAGCATACCGCGAGTACGGCAAGCGAATCCAGTCCCCTGCCATACGCAAGGTCCTCGAATCGGTCATCCGCCAGAAGAGCGAGCACGTCGACGCCCTTAAGGCGCTCGAGTCCCGGGCGACGAGCCGCGCCGCGCCCATAACGAGGAGCGCGGCCCTCGATCCCGAGGCGGCGCTCAGGAGCCTCGTGGAGCACGAACGCGCCTTCGCCGAGGCCGTCTCCGCGCTCGGCGAAGGCCTCGACGACGAGGAGTCGCGGGTCGGCGCCGCGGCGATGGCGGATACCTCTAGGAAATTCGCCTCGTGGGCCCAGGATCACCTCGATCTCCTGTCCATGTTCTAGACGATCGCGCCCCTCCGTGCTAGCCTACGGCCATGTACAGCTTCGCCGTCTTATCGTTGCCGTTATCGTTCCTGGCCCTGGTGGCTTGGTACCCGAGGCCGCGGGCCATAAGCCTTAGGCTCTTCGCCCGCGGCGCCCTCGTAGGGATTCCCGGCATGGCGCTGTGGATCCTCGCTCGACCGCTGTTCCGACCGTCATGGGGCGGCGCGCTCCTGGCGCTCAGCTTCTTCCTTAAATACTGGCTGTTTCCCTTCGCCGCCGCCATCGGGGGCTTCGCGCTCGCCGTCGGTTTCAACGGTCGCGCTCCCCGGGCTAAGGTTCCCCTCGGCCGGAAGGTCGCGCCACCCGTCGAAGCCCAGGCTTCCGATACGTCCCCTCTCTCGCTCTACGAACGCGCGCTCCCCTTCGTCTTCGGCCTGCTCTCCGTCCTTGCCCTGGCCCAGGCTATTAACGCCTGGGGCGACCCGGACGCGGTCACCGTCATCGTCCTGCCGCTGTCGACGCTCGTCGCGGCTCTCGCCCTACCGGCCCTCCTCGCGGACGCCTCCCGGGATAGGCCGGTCCTCTACGCCCTGGCGGGGCTCGGCGCCTGCGTAACGGCTTCCTTCGGCGCCGCCTCGTTCTACCTGCGCCTCGAGTGGCTAGGGGTAGCGCTGACGATCCTGTTCATCGGGGGAGTAGGGACGTATGGGATTTGGCGGTTCATGGGGGAGGGGAGGAGAGTAGTCAGTAGTCAGTAGTCAGTAGGGGCGCCGGGCGGGCAGGCGTGGCGCCTATCATAATAGCATAATAACCAAAGCGGCATCCCTACATTCCCTTTTTCTTCGATTCTCTTATTCTTTTATTCTTCTTCTTGGGACCAGCGGGGCTCGAACCCACCACCTACGGCTTAGAAGGCCGTTGCTCTATCCAGATGAGCTATGATCCCGGGAGGCGCGTATCCGATGCGCGCCGAGTCGGGACGGGGGGATTCGAACCCCCGGTATCCAGCTCCCAAAGCTGGCGCCTTAGCCGCTAGGCTACGTCCCGATGCAAACCATTGTATATGCCGGGGCCCGAGGCTTTGTCAATCGAGCCCGGCCTTTTTCGTTGACAAGCTCCGTAAACGGTTCCATCATGAAAACGCTTAGTGCGAAACGGTTCTGTTGTTCCGTAGGGGCCCGGCCCCGCCGTACGGCGACGCGACGGGCCTCCGAGACTTCCACAAGGAGTGTGTCAATGGCCTACACGACCGACCTCATCAGGAACGTGGCCCTTACGGGCCACGGTAGCACGGGGAAGACGAGCCTGCTTGAACACCTCCTCTTCAGCGCGGGTACGATCCAGAAACCCGAGACTCTCGAATCGGGTAAGACGGTAAGCGACTACGCCGAAGAGGAGATAGCGCGCAAGATTTCCATCCACGCGTCCCTGGCTCACGCTAGCCTCGACGATAAGAAGATCAACCTCTTCGATACTCCCGGTTCATCCGATTTCATAGGCGACGTCATCCTGGCGCTTCGCTCGTGCGAGTGCGTCGCGGTACTCGTCGACGCGCGCGCGGGCGTCCAGATAGAGACTATTAAGATATGGCGAAACCTCGATAGCCGCGATAAGCCGCGCCTCGTGTTCGTGAATAAGCTCGACGAGGAGAGAGCCTCCTACGCGACGGTACTCGCCGACGTTAAAGAGAAATTCAAGCGGGCCCCCGTGGCCGTTACCATACCTATGGGCGAGGGCCCCGGCTTCAAGGGCGTCATAGACGTCCTTAACCAGACGGCCTACCCCCTGCCCGCCTCCCATGACCAGAAGGAGGCCCCGGCTGCCGTTCCCGCGGAGTACGCGCAGGCCGTGGCCGAGGCTCGCGCCGCGCTCTGCGAGGCCGCGGCCGACGGCGACGACGAGCTCATGGAGAAGTACCTGACCGAGGGAACGCTCGCGCAGGAGGAGATAGCCAAGGGTCTCTCGGAGGCCTTCGCGGGGAACCGGGTGGTTCCCGCCTTCGCCGGCGCGGCTACGAAGAACTCCGGCTCGGCCGCCTTGCTCTCGTTTATCGCCGCGATCGCTCCCGATCCGTCCAAGCTGGCCACGGAGAACGTCAAGGGAGCGGACGGTACGGAGTTCATCCTCGGCCCGAGCGAGTCGGGACCCCTAGCCGCCATGGTCATCAAGACGCAGATCGACCAGTTCTCGGGCCGGCTCTCCTACGTGAAGGTCGTCCGGGGAGTGCTGGCGACCGATTCCGAGGTCTTCCTGGTGCACGAGGCCAAGAAGGAGAAGGTCGGCAAGCTGTACACCGCCCTCGGGAAGAGGCTCGAGGAGGTCAGGGAGCTCAGGGCCGGCGACATAGGCATCCTGGCCAAGAGCGC
>CAZNNA010000357.1:0-3446 GCA_964573825.1 uncultured Treponemataceae bacterium | reverse complement strand
AGCGCTCCTACACGGTGGACGCGTCCTGCCTGATCCTGGCCACCGGGGCCAACGAGAATTCGCTCAGCTTCCCCGGATGGGCACTGCCCGGCGTCATGACGGCCGGCTGCGCCCAGACGCTCATCAACGTCCACCGAGTCCTGCCCGGTAGGCGCGTGCTGGTCGTGGGCTCCGGCAACGTAGGCGTCATCGTCGCCTACCAGCTCCTGCAGGCCGGCGCCGAGGTAGTCGCGGTCATAGAGGCGGCCCCGTCCCTCGGCGGCTACGGCGTCCACACGGCCAAGGTCGCCCGGGCGGGCGTGCCCTTCATCTGCGGTACCACCGTAGCGCGCGCGGAGGGACGAGAATCGGTCGAGCGAGCCGTCATCGCCCAGGTCGACTCCTCATTCCAGCCGATGCCGGGCACGGAGAGGACGCTCGAGGTCGATACCATCTGCCTGGCAGTGGGACTGACGCCCTCCGTGGAGCTGGCGAGCCTCGCGGGCTGCCGCATGCTCTTCGTACCCGAGCTCGGCGGCTCCATGCCCCTCCACGACGAGTACATGCAATCGAGCGTCGAGCCGGTCTACGTCGTCGGCGACATAGCCGGCGTCGAGGAGGCCAGCACGGCCATGGAGGAAGGCCGCCTCGCCGGCCTGCACGCGGCCTACAGGCTCGGCTACCTGCCCGAGGCGGAGATGCTGTCCCGCACCGAGGAGACGCGCCGCCGGCTACGGGCTCTTAGGCAGGGCGCCTTCGGCGAGAAGCGCTTCAACGCCAAGGCCAGGATACTCGACGAGAGGGGAACCCTATGAGTCAAGGCGCAACGCTCAAGAAGCTCGGGGCCCCGTCGCTCGAGGAGCTCGACGCGGTCGGCATGCTTCCCTCCCCTGAGGACTTCGCCGCCGGCCCCTGCCTCTGCATAGAGTGCGTGGAGGAGATACCCTGCAACCCCTGCGAGACGGCCTGCCCCAGGGGCGCCATATCCGTGGGCTCTCCCATAACCAACCTGCCCAGGATAGACCGGGAGAAGTGCACGGCCTGCGGCCTCTGCATAGCGGCCTGCCCCGGCCTGGCCATTACCATCAAGGACGGCTCGGGCGACGAGGCCCTCATCCGCTTCCCCTACGAGTACCTGCCCCTGCCGGTACCCGGCCAGGCCGTGACGATGTGCGACCGCCTCGGCAGGCCCGTCGGCGCCGGTACCGTCCGTCGCGTCGACAGGACGGCCCGCGCCGACATGACGGCCATAGTATCGGCGACCTTCGACAAGTCCCGAATATCGGACGTCGTGTCGATGATGCGCCTGCCTCGCGACTAGCCGGCTGAGATCGAGCCAAACCCGCGTTCCTGTCCCCGGCGGAGGCCTCCCCCGCCGAGGACCTTTCTTTCATCCCTCCGCTTGACAGGCCGGCGCACGTTCCCTAGGCTTCTAGCGAGCCCGCACCCGCGAGGGCTGAGCGGAGGGACCGTGCCCGTACCCGAACTCGCCGACTCTAGCAGACCGATAGTCGGATTATGCATTGCCCCGCGCCCGGAGGACGCGCTGGGGCTGCGCAGGCTCGCCCTCCTCTGCGATATAGCCCTTACCTGCGTACCGTTCGTGGATCCGGCCGAGCCCTTCAGGGGGCTCGCCGGGGAACGGCCCGACGCGATGTTCCTCCTCGTGGCCTCGACGGGCGCGGCGGCCGCCGAGGCCCTGGGCCAGGCCGTCGATCTCTTCCGCCCTACTCCCGTCATCGCCGTGTTCCTCCCGCCAGGCAGCCCGGCGGATCGGGCCCAGGCCATCAGGGCCGGGGTCGGAGACGCGCTGGACCTCGAGGCCTCGCCCGAGGAATTCTCCCTGAGGGTCAGGAATGCCGTAGGGGCGCGCCGGCTCGCCGACTACCGCGGCGACCTCGTCTCCGGCTACGAGAGAGAGATACGGGGAACCATAGGCGAGATACTCCTCCGGGAGTACGAGGCGCTCTACATCCTCGGCAAGGCCTCTGAGTACCGGGACCAGGAGACCGGGGCCCACGTCGGGCGCGTGGCCCGCTACTCCCGCCTGATAGCCCACATGATAGGCCAGGACGAAGCGAGCCAGGAGACCGTCTACCACGCGTCCGCCCTGCACGACATAGGCAAGCTCAGCGTTCCCGACTCTATCCTCCTCAAGCCCGGTCGCCTCGACGAGGAGGAGACCGCGGTCATGCGTCTCCATACCACGAACGGCCAGCGTATGCTCGAATCGTCCCGTAGCTCCTACCTGCTGACCGGGGCGCTCATCTCCCTTACCCACCACGAGCGCTACGACGGCTCGGGCTACCCCATGGGCATTGGCGGCGACGACATACCGCTCGTCGGCCGCATAGTTGGCATCGCCGATGTCTTCGACGCGCTCACCTCGAGGCGGCCCTACAAGGAAGCCTGGCCCCTCGACGAGGCGCTCGAGTACCTGGCCAGGGAACGCGGCAGGCAGTTCGACCCTATGCTCGTCGACGCCTTCGTCTATAACGAGATACACGTCCGCTCGATCTTCGACGCCTTCCCGGGACTAGCGGACGAGTAGCGCCTTGCCCCGGGCGCCCGACTCTCTATATAGTGCCTACGGATACCTATGGATTCTTACGACTACCGACGACGAGGCACCCTATCGATGAACGAAGCGAGCGATGACGCACTGCCCCTCCTGGCCGGGCGCTTCGAGTGCGCGCGGGAGCTGGGCCACGGCGGCCTGGCTACGGTCTACCTGGCCAAGGATAGGCTCCTCGAGCGAGACTGCGCCGTTAAGCTGATCCACGAGCACCTGGCGGGCGACCCGGCCATAGCGGAGCGCTTCGAGCGCGAGCTCGAGATCAACCGCATGATCCGCCACCCTGGCGTCGTGGAGTACTACGAGCTCTTCGACAGGTACGGGCGAGCCTTCCTGAGCCTCGAGTACATGGCAGGGGGAGACCTCAAGTCGCGCGTCCTCAGGCGCGGCGCCCTGCCGATTACCGCCATCGTCGACCTGGCCGACGTCATCCTTGACGCCCTGGCCCTGGCCCACGGGCAAGGAATCATACATGGCGATATAAAGCCGCAGAACATCCTCTTCTCGGCCGAGGGCGAGCCCAGGCTCTGCGACTTCGGGCTGGCTCGCCTGGCCTCGGGCGAGCGGCGGGCTATGGGAAGCGTCGACGCGGGCACCCCGGAATACAGCCCGCCCGAGCTGATCCAGGGCCGTATCTGCGACGCCCGAGGCGACCTCTACGCCTTCGGGGTTACGCTGTTCGAGCTAGCCTGCGGCCGGCTGCCCTTCAGCGCCAACTCGGCCCTGGAGATACTGCGCGCCCACGTCGCCGAGGAGCCGCCGCGTCCCCGCTCGCTCAGGCCGGACCTGAGCCCGGAGCTCGAGGCGGTCATACTGAGGGCCATGGCCAAGGATCCGCTGGACCGCTTCCAGAGCGCCGCCGCCCTTCGCGAGGCGCTCCTAGCCTGTAGAC
>CAZNNA010000356.1:0-3458 GCA_964573825.1 uncultured Treponemataceae bacterium | reverse complement strand
CCCTTGCCCCCGAGGCTCGCCTAGGGTAGCATCCCGGGGGAGCCCGGCTCCGGAGGATATAGCCATGAGGAAAAGCCTTAGGAATGCGCTCGTCGCGGCGCTCGCCGTTTTCGTGACGCTCTTCGTCGCCCGTTTCGCCTACCTCGTGTCGGCGCCGGTCGACGAGCCGCCCTTCGGCGGCTTCCAAGCCAACGCCATGCTCGACTCCGGCGAGTCGTTCTCCCTTAAGAAGAACTACGCCAGCTCCCGCCTGCAGATACCGCAGGCCTCGGGCGCCCCGCAGACGGTGGAGCAGAAGTACGAGCGGGTCGCCAGCCTCGACGCCTCGAGCGAGTCCTTCGACGGCGACCGGGCGCGGGTCCTCTCGATAGCCGAGGCCTCGGGCGCGGTGATCCAGCGGGAGGACGCCCGCGGCCTTCCGGGCTCGCGCGTGCTGTCGCTCAGCCTGGGCGTGACCCCCGAGCGCTTCGAGGGCTTCGTCGAGGAGCTCAAGGGCGTCGGTAGCCTGGCCTCCGTCAGCGTCGTCAAGCGCGACAAGACCGCCGAGTACCGCCAGCTCGAGGCCACGAGGCTATCGCTGGAGAACACGCGCAGCGGACTCCGCGCCCTGCGCTCGCCGGGAGCGCCGCTGTCCGACCTCATGGAGCTGGAGACCAAGATCCTCGAGATAGAGGGGCGCATACAGGAGCTGGGCGTGTCGCTCGGCGACTTCGCCGAGGGCAACTCCTTCTGCACCGTCCACTACGACCTACGCGAGAGGGCCGCCGCTCGCTCCGCCCGTCGCGTGGCGGGAGCCGCCCTGGAGGCCCTGGCCTGGAGCCTCCTCGTATGCCTCGGAGTCGGCGCCCTGGCCGCGCTCGCCCTGGCCGTCGCGGCGCTCGGGATCTTTGTGTTCGGAAAGGCTTCTGGATTCTTGCGGAAGCACTAAGCATGACGAATCCACCTTGCATCGATCTTTACCAGAGACGACTCGGCATCGTCCATTTCATACTAGGGCTACCGCTATCGTTCCTCGGCTTCATGCTACCGGTCTACGGCGACGCGCTCGGCGGCTCGCCCATACAGATAGGGCTTCTCTACACGGCCTTCTCGGCCATGACGATCGTAGCCAGGCCCATAGTCGGCGCCATGAGCGACCGAATCGGGCGACGCCCGTTCTTGCTGGCCGGGCTGGCTACCTACGCGGGTTCTCTAGCGCTCCTGGCCGCGGCCCGCGGGCTAGGAGCGGCCTTGGTCGCCAGGGCTCTGCAGGGCGTGGCCTCGTCGCTCTTCTGGCTCGTCTCGAGCGCCTCCGTTGCCGACGTGGCGAGCCCCGACGATAGGGCCCGGCGCTTCGGCGCGGTGACGTCGGCGGAGGTCAAGGGCGAGATGCTCGGAAGCTTCCTGGGCTTCGCCGTGCTCTTCGCCTCGATGGGTCTCGTGGCGGGGGCTACCGAGACCCTGGGCCTCAGGATAGCCTTCGCCGTCTTCGCCGCGGCTCTCCTCGGGGCGACGGCCTACGCGGCTTTCCGCCTTCCGGAGACCATGCCGAGGAACCATGACGGGCCGGTTCCCGGTATGGCCGGGGAGGCGAGGGGCGCCCGGGAGCGCTTCGTCGTGGACGGACGCTGGGCAGGGCTGCTCGCCGCCAGCTTCTCGTCGGCCTGCGCCGGTTCGCTCATAGCGCCCTTGGTCATATTGATGCTCAGGCGTCGCTTCGGGGCTCACGTCTCGGTGATAGCGCTCGCCTACGTACCCATGGGCATAGTCTGGGCAGTGGCGCCGCCGCGCGTCGCCGGGGCCGTGACCCGAAAGGGGCCGGTACTCGTCATAGCCGCGAGCCTCGGCGCGGCGGCCTTGGCCGCGATAGCACTCCCCTTCATGCCGACGCTCTGGGCCATAGCGATACTCTGGGCAGTGGTGGCTCTTTTCGACGTGGCCGGCAACATGGCGGAGAAGACCCGCGTTGCCGAGCTGTGCCCGCGCGCCCACGGCGGCAAGGGCTACGGCCTCTACGTCCTCGTCAACGACGTGGGCGCGGCCCTGGGACCGCTCATCGGCACGTCCCTGCTTTCGGTCTCGGAGCGCGCGCCCTTCTACGCCGCCGCCGCGCTCTTCGGCGCCACCTCGGCCTTCGTGCTGGCGACCAGGCCCCGCCGTTAAGCGACGGGCGCAGCCCGTTCGTTTAAACGGCGGGCGTCACTACGGCGCTCAGCGTCCGTAGCGACGGCGTTAAGCGACGGGCGCAAGGTGCGCGATGGACCGTGGCCTAGCTACGAAACGGCGGGGGCAATCGCGGCGCTACGCGTCCGCGATTGCCTAGATCTCCGCTATCACGTGGCCGTGGTAGAGCTTGTCGCGGAGTTCCTTGACCTGCTCGTCGCGCAGGTACTCGTCGAAGCGCATCATGCGGTCGATGACGCCGCCGGGGCAGAACTCGATGACTCGGTTGGCTATGGAGTCGACGAACTCGTGGTCATGGCTCGTGAAGAGCACGACGCCGGGGAACTCTATGAGGCCGTTATTGAGGGCGGTGATGGCCTCGAGGTCCAGGTGGTTGGTCGGCTCGTCCAGTATGAGGCAGTTAGCCCCCTGGAGCATCATGCGCGACAGGAGGCAGCGTACCTTCTCTCCGCCTGAGAGCACGCGCACGGGCTTCAGGGCCTCGTCGCCCGAGAAGAGCATGCGTCCCAGGAAGGAGCGTATGTAGGTCTCGTCGTCGCTCGAGGTATAGCGCTTGAGCCAGTCGACTATGGAGTCGTCGGAGTCGAAGAGGGCGGCGTTCTCCTTGGGGAAGTACGACACGCTCATGGTCTGGCCCCAGGCGCACTCGCCGGCGAAGTCGGTGTCCTCGCCCGACAGTATGCGGAAGAAGGCGGTCTTGGCCAGGTGCTCGCGCCCGACGAAGGCGATCTTATCGCCCTTGTTGATGGTAAGGTCGAGGCCGGAGAGGATGGGAGTGCCCTCCTCGACCTTCGTGAGCCCGCGTAGCGCGACGACGTTGTTTCCGGGGTCGCGATCGGGCTTGAAGCCCACCCAGGGGAAGCGGCGGCTCGTGGGCTGCAGGTCCTCGACCTCGAGCTTATCCAGGACCTTGCGTCGGCTCGTGGCCTGGCGGCTCTTGGCGGCGTTGGAGGCGAAGCGCTGGATGAATTCCTTGAGGTCCTTGATCTTGTCCTCGCGCCTGCGCTTCTCGTCCTTCATCTGGGACTGGAGCATGCGCGAGACCTTGTACCAGAAGTCGTAGTTGCCGGGGTACTGGCGGATAAGGCCGTAGTCTATGTCGCAGATCTGCGTGCAGACGGCGTTGAGGAAGTGTCGGTCGTGGGAGACCACGATGACGATGTTCGGGAAGTCCATGAGGAAGTCCTCGAGCCACGAGATGCTGTCGAGGTCCAACCCGTTCGTGGGCTCGTCGAGGAGCAGGATATCGGGATTGCCGAAGAGGGCCTGCGCCAGGAGGGCGCGTACCTTGATGC
>CAZNNA010000355.1:0-3487 GCA_964573825.1 uncultured Treponemataceae bacterium | reverse complement strand
ATGCTTCCCGGCCGGAACCGCGTGGGCGGAGACGCCTAGCGTGGTCTGGCTCGAGGCCGAGGACGCCGTGGCCACCAACTTCGCGGCCGAGGCCACGCTCGATTACGGTTCCTCTGCCTACCGCGCCCTCAGGCTCAACCGCGACGGACGCGATCCGTCGGCGCCCTTCTACGCCGAGTACGCGTTCTGGCTACCCGAGGCAGGCTCCTACGAGCTATGGCTCGGCGGCACGCCGCCCGGGCCTAGGAGCGAGGAGACGGCATCCTACGTCTCGCCGGCCCGCTACCGCGTGGACGAAGGCTCCTGGCGCCAGCTCTACCGCGAGGACGTCGCCGTGGTCGAGCGCTACTCGGCCCAGAACCACTGGAGCGCGGCGAACGAACCCTTGGCCCTAGGGGCCGGGCTCCATACCCTGCGCCTCGAGGTACCGGAGGGTCGGCGCCACGACGACCGCTACTACTTCGCGCTGGACGCCCTCTTCCTGGTCCCGCGCGGCGTCATGGCGACGGCCGCCGCCTCGCCTCCGCTCGGCGTTCCCGTCGGGGCTCCCTTCCCGTCGAACCCGGCCGACAGGAGCCTAGATAGGCCGTACCTATCCATAGCCCAATACGAGTACGCCGTCGCGCAATCGCCCAAGGAAGCCGCTGGTTACCTTATACTAGCGCAAGTATATAACCTTATCGGCGACCACGGGTCGGCGGCCAAGGCCTTGACGAGAGGCCGCATCGCCGCGGGCGACGACCCTCGCCTGCTCCGGGAGCTGGCCCGCAGCCGGCTATGGTCCGGCGAGACTGACGACGGCCTCAGGCTCTTCCGCGAATACCTTTCCGCCGGGACCGCCAGCGCGTCCGAATGGGCCGAGGCCGCCAAGACGGCCGCCTGGCTCATGCGTTACCGAGACTCAGAGGACCTCTACCGCCGGGCGCTCGGCCGTTTCCCCGGCGACGAGACCCTGGAGGTCAACCTCGCCCTGACGCTGCTCTGGTCGGGCCGCGGGGCCGAGGGCGAGGCCATGCTCTCCTCGGTCCTCGAGCGATCCCTGGCCGGTCCCGAGGAGATCCTATCCCTCGGCTCCGTCTACCAGGCCAACGGCTATCCCGACAAGGCGGCTTTCGCCTACGAGGAAGGAATCCGTCGCTACGGAACCGAGCTGGGCCTCCGCGAGGGACTCGCCCGGGTCCTCTACCGCTCGGGCCGGCGCGACGAGGCGGATCGCGTCGTCGCTACGCTGGCCGCGCTCGAAGGGCCAGAGTCAGGAGCCGCGAGGGCCCTGGCCGAGCGTCTCGGCCTCGAGGCCGCGCTACGCGACGGAGCCCTAGAACGCCTCAGGGAGCGCTCCCTGGCCTCGCCGGAGGACCTCGGGCTTCGAGCCGAGCTGTCCCGCGCGTATCTCTGGAACGGCATGCTGACCGAGGCGCTATCCGTAGGGCGGGGCATCCTGTCCACTCGCTTCTATCGCTCGCTACGCGAGGCCGACGAGGAACTCGAGGAGACCTGGCGTATCGTCGACGGACTGGCGCTGCTCAAGGAACCCCTAGCCGCCATCCCCAAGGATTCGTCCCGGGCCGCCAAGGCGCTCTCCGTCGCCACGGACGCGCTGAAGAAGGCGGAAGCCGCCTTCGCCAAGGCCGAGGCGGCGGCCGGCAAGGCAAGGCTAGCAGCCCAAAAGGCCGATAAGCCATCCCTGAGCGAACGAGAGGAGGCGCGACTCGCGGCGGCCCTGGCCGTGCTCCAGTCGGCCAGGCTCGAGGCGAGCCGGGCGCTCTCCGTCGTTCGCGCGCGTACCCAGTCCATCGGGACGACCGTTCGCGTCCTGGAAGGCTTGCTTAGCGATGGAGGGATAGAGGCAGCCCAACTCAAGGCCGACGAGGAGCTCCTCGCGCGGCTATCGCCGTGGGCATGGTCGCCTAACCTAGAGTTACCGTTCCTTGGCGAGGAAGCCCGGGCCGACCCCTTGGCCCGATACGCGCTCCTGCGCCTACTATCGGTCTCGGCGGACGGGCTCGCCTCCCTGCCTCCGCCCCCCGGCGATTACGGGGATGCCGCTCCCCGGTCCCTGACCGCCATCGAGGCGCAGCTTACGGCATGGCGCGAGGGCGCGTTGCCCGAGGGCTTCGATCCGGGCCCGTACTTCGCGCACGGGGCCTGGCTCGCCGACCTAGCCGCCGAGCTCGCAACCGAGCTAGCGGCCGACCCGCCGTCGCTACCGCCGGGCGCCGAGCCTAGCGTCGACGCGGATGGGACCGCGTCGGGAGTCGCGGCCGATGAAGCCGCCCCGGCCCTATCCTCCCTCGGGTCAGCGGAGCGCTCGGCGCTCGAGCGGTCCAAGGAGCTGGCACCTAGGCTCGCAACCCTTCGCGAGCGAGCGGCGGCCCGCGTGGCGCTCCGGGCCTATGCCTACGATATCGAGGCCAAGACGGACCGCAGGGCCCTGGCCGACATACTCCTGGCCCTCGGGCGCCCGGCCGAGGCCGCCTCGCAGCTAGCTCGCGCCCTGGCCGTGGCCCCCGGCGACACGGCCACGCTCTTTACCCTGGGCCGCGCCTACGAGACCGCGGGCGACTGGCAGGGCGCCATGGGCGCCTACGCGGAGGCCTACGCCACCGATCCCCGCTACGGTAGCGCGGCCGCGTCGCACAACGCCCTGGCCCGATCGCACCCGGTATCCCTCGAGGCAACGGTTTCCACGACCATCGATAGCGCGGAAAGCGCCTTCGCCTCAGGCATTGGGCTCGGGGTGCCGCTCTCGAGCCTCGCCGCCATCGAGGCCGACTACGAAGCGACTCGCCGCAAGATACACTCGCCTCCCGCGGGAGCGCGTCCCGAGTCCCTGTCGCTCCACGAGGCGCGCCTCGCGCTGCCGCTATCGCTATCGCTATCGTCGCCGGCGCTCACGCTCGTACCGCGCGCCGGCCTCACCCTATCGAACAGGCTCGACGAGCTGTCGCCGGCGCCGCTGTCCGCGCCTACAGCGTTAAGCGGCGTCGCGGACCTCACGGCCTGGCTATCGCGCTACGCCGTGGTGGCGCCTTCCTTAGGCCTCGAGGCCTCGCTAAAGGGAGGAGGATTCATAACGACCCTAGCCTATCGCTTCGGGCAACTGGAGGATACCTTCTTCCACGGTAGGCTGACGCATTACGAGCACGCGGGCAGGCTCGGGCTATCGTACTACGCTTCCTCGCCCGTGAGGGACTGGGCCCGCTCGCTCGGCCTTTCCGCCTTCGGCGACGCCGCCTACGCCTTCTCGCCCGCCGGGTTCGCGGCCCCGAACTGGATCCTCTCCGCGGGCGCGGAGGCGGTGCTCGGGTCGACGCCGAGCCTGGCGGCGGGGGAGTCGGAGTCGCCCCTGGGCTCGCGGCGCCTGGCGCTCGACCTGGCCGTCTCCGCCTCCTGGCGCCACGCCCTGGCGCCTGGTTCCCCCGACTACTACGCGCCGAGCCACGAGCTAACCCTCCGCGCGGGCCCGGCCGCGAGCCTAGCCCTCGGG
>CAZNNA010000354.1:0-3490 GCA_964573825.1 uncultured Treponemataceae bacterium | reverse complement strand
CGGCAGGTCCTTGACGCGGCCGCCGCGCACGAGCACCACGGAGTGCTCCTGCAGGTTGTGGCCGATGCCGGGGATGTACGCGGTCACCTCGATGCCGTGGGAAAGGCGCACGCGGGCTACCTTGCGAAGGGCCGAATTCGGCTTCTTCGGCGTGACCGTCATGACGCGGGTACAGACGCCGCGCTTCTGCGGGCAGCTGTCGAGCGCCGGGCTCTTGGTCTTCCAGATGGTCTGCTTCCGCCCCATCCGGATCAACTGGTTAATCGTTGGCATTAAACCGTAATCTCCTGTGGTAGCCGTGCGTCAGCATCGCCCGGCCTATTTCTAGGTACACGAATCCCGTTATATGCGGCCGCCCAAGGCGCGCCGAGCATAGACAATAGAATCTAAGCCCGCTCCGTGTCAATCAGTCCGGAGCGGGGCTCCCGTCCGTCAATCGTCGTCGTCCTCTGGCTCCTCGTCCACGGGGCTGAAGCCCTCGTCGTTCTCGAAGGCCGTATCCTCCTCGAACGCGGCCTCCTCGACGAAGGGCGCCTGGTCGTCGCCGAGCGGCAGCACCGACAGCTCTCGCTCCTTTCGGCGCTGCTCCGCGATCTCGGCTACGTAGGCGTCGAGGTCGTCGTGCTCGCCGTCGGCCAGCTGTATGCCCTTGTACTGGCGCATGCCGGTTCCGGCGGGTATCAGGTGGCCTATGGCGACGTTCTCCTTGAGGCCGTGCAGGGGGTCTACGGCGCCCGCTATGGCGGCGTCGGTCAGCACCCTGGTGGTCTCCTGGAAGGAGGCGGCGGAGATGAAGGAGTCGATCTTGAGCGAGGCCCGGGTGATACCGATGAGCAGGGGCCTGGCTATGGCCGGCTGGCCGCCCTCCTCCTTGACCCGGCGGTTCTCCTCGTGGAACTTGAACTTGTCCACCTGCTGGCCGTAGATGAAGCGCGTATCGCCGGGAGCCACGACCTCGACCTTCTTCATCATCTGCCTGACGATGACGCCGATGTGCTTATCGTTGATGGTTACGCCCTGGAGCCGGTACACCTGCTGGATCTCGTCCATGATGTAGCGCTGGCAGGAATGCTCGCCGGCGATGTTGAGGATGTCGTGCGGGTTCGGGTTGCCGTCGCACAGCTTGTCCCCGGCCTCCACCACGTCGCCGTCGCGGACCAGGAGCCTGCGGCCCATGGGCACGAGGTGCTTGCACACCTTGCCGAAGAGGTCGAGCACCTCTATGACGCGCTTGCCCTTGACGATGCCGCGGAAGGACACCTTACCCGAGACCATGGCGAGCACGGTCGGCGTCTTGGGCTTGCGGGCCTCGAAGAGCTCGCCTACCCGCGGCAGGCCGGACACGATATCCATGGCCCTGGCGCCCTCCTTGAGGGTCTTGGCCAGGGTCTTGCCGGCCTTGACGAGCTCTCCGTCCTCTACGTTGAGGTAGGCGCCGCCCGGCAGGAGGTAGGTGAAGATCTCGTTGCCGGCCTCGTCAGCGATCACGATGCGCGGCTGCTTGGCGTCGCGCTCGGTGCCGAACTCGGCGATCTTCTTCTCGAGGTTACCCGTATCCTCGTTGATCTCCTCCTTGAGGGTGGAGCCGGGGATGATATCCTCGTAGCGGACGTAGCCGTCGTACTCGGAGATGATGGGGTCGGAGAAGGGGTCGAAGGTAGCCAGGGCCGTGTTGGCGGGGACGACGTCGTTCACCTTGACGACGACCTCCGAGCCGTTCCTGACCTCGACGCGGGCCTCCTGGGCTATGGACAGGAAGCGCGCGGGCTTGCCGTCCGCGGCGGGCAGGAGCTTGGCGTAGGAAATGTCGGTCGCCTTGACGACCTCGCCGCCCTTGCGCTTGATGAGGTCGTCGCCGCGCAGGATGCGCCGTCCGTCCTCGACGAGGACCTTGTCGCCCTTCTCGACGTCCCACTGCGCGAAGACCTTGCAGGACATGAGGTAGCCCTTGCGGGTGAAGAGGAAGCGCCCGCTCGGCAGGGTGACGTAGAGGCCCTCTATCTCGGTGACGAGCACGGGGTACTTAAGGGCGATGCGGTTCTCTTCCGAGGCCTTGGTCGCCGCGCCGCCGATATGGAACGTACGCATCGTGAGCTGCGTTCCCGGCTGGCCGATGGACTGCGCCGCGATGATGCCGACGGCCTCGCCGATGTCGACCGTGCGTCCCGTCGCCAGGTTGCGGCCGTAGCACTTGCGGCAGACGCCGTGCTTGGCCTCGCAGGTCAGCACCGTGCGTATGACGACCGACTCTATACCGGCGTCGTCTATGCGCTGGGCTATTTCCTCGGTGATCTCCTCGTTCACGTCCACGATGATGTCGCCGGTGATCGGGTGCTTGATGCGTTCCAGTGTATAGCGGCCGACGATGCGCTCGCGCAGGTGCTCGACTATCTCCTCGCCGTCCTTGATGGCGGCGTGGGCGACGCCGTTGATGGTGCCGCAGTCGTCCTCGTTGATGACGACGTCCTGGGCTATGTCGACGAGTCGCCTGGTCAGGTAACCGGCCTCGGCGGTCTTGAGCGCCGTATCGGCAAGGCCCTTACGGGCTCCGTTGGTCGATATGAAGAACTCGATGACCGACAGGCCCTCCTTGAAGTTGGAGCGTATCGGTAGCTCGATGATGTCTCCGCCCGGCTTGGCCATGAGTCCGCGCATACCGGCAAGCTGGCGTATCTGGTTCTTGGAACCGCGGGCGCCGGAGTGGGCCATCATGTGGATGTTGTTGAAGCCTAGGCGGTCCTTCTCCAGGGTCTTCATCATGACCGCGGTCACGTCCTCGTTGGTCTTTGACCAGACCTCGACGACCTGGTTATAGCGCTCTTCCTGCGTTATATGACCGGCCAGGTACTGCTTCTGGATGCCCTCTACCTGGGAGTTGGCGGTCTCGATGAGCTCGTACTTCTCCTTGGGTATGATGATGTCGTCCATACCTATGGTCGCGCCGAAGAAGGTGGCGTACTTGAAGCCCATGTCCTTGATGGCGTCGAGCATCTGGACGCAGACGTAGGGCCCCTCGTTCTTGTAGACCCACTCGATGAGCGCCCTGAGCTCCTTATCGCCCATCTGGTAGTTGATGTAGGGCACGGCGGGCGGCATGGCCTCGTTGAAGAGGAGGCGGGCCGGCGTCGTCTCGAGTATCGAGCCGTAGGTCACGTCCGAGAGGTCCTTGCCGAGCTTGTTCCAGACCGGCAGCTTGGGCACGGGCGCCTTGACCAGGGCCTCCCAGTCGCACGACTTCTGGTCGCAGGCCATGTAGGCCTCCTCCCGCGTGCTGAAGCGGCGGCCCTGCCCCTTGACGTCGGGCTTGTGGCGCATGAGGTAGTAGATGCCCAAGACCATGTCCTGGGACGGGTAGACTATGGTCTTTCCGTTCGCGGGGTCGAGGAGGTTCCTGGCGGAGAGCATGAGGGTCCAGCACTCGGCCTGGGCCGCGGAGGTCAGCGGCACGTGCACGGCCATCTGGTCGCCGTCGAAGTCGGCGTTGAAGGCC
>CAZNNA010000353.1:0-3502 GCA_964573825.1 uncultured Treponemataceae bacterium | reverse complement strand
ACCCAGACCTTCGACTCGACGCCCGCCGACAACGTAGTCGACTACACCACGCTGACCAAGTACGAGGCCACGGACAAGACGACCACGGATAAGACGCGGGTGATAGCCGCCCTTAACCTTGGCTTCATGGGCGCCAGCGTCTACGCCTCGGTCGACGGCAAGAGCCGCGTCCTCGGCGGCGCCTACGAGTTCACCCGCACCGAGGGCACGACCACCGACACCGCCATCCGGACCTCGGCCGAGTCCACCTACTGGGGCCAGAGCGCCATCGGGAAGGACCTGGCGGGGACCGAGGCCAGCGGCAAGCCGACGGCCTTCCCCGACAGCCAGTCCATGTCCTTCGGCGCCATCGGCCAGCTGGCCATCCTCGGCATGCCCCTGACCGCCAGCCTCAACTTCCGCACCGTGGCCAACGGCTCGAACTACGAGACCATCGTGGCCCAGCGCGTCTCCAGGACCGAGACCTACGCCCAGGATGCCTCGGCCGCCAAGATCAACACCTACGAGGTCCTCTCCGGCGTCGGCCTTCCCGACGGCGCGGACTGGAATCCGACCGCCATGGCCGGCCTACCCGGCGCTACTACCACCGCGGCCTATAGCGCCATGACCCCGGCCATCGACCTGGCCGCCTCCGGCAAGCTGGCCGTCTACTCCGGCCTCGCCGCCGCCCTGGACCCGACCTTCAAGCTGGCCGAGGGCGTCGCCCTGAAGCCCCGCGCGGCCCTCTCCTACTCGCTCGGCCTCTCGAGCGCCACGACCTCCACGGTGGCCTACGGTAGCTACTCGCTGGCCCAGGCCGGCGCCACCGTTCCGACCGAGTGGTCATACTCCTCTCGCAGCACGACAACCTCCAACGGCTCGGTCCACGACCTTCAGAGCCAGCTCGGCTCGGCCCTGTCCCTCGAGTCATCCGATAAGAACCTAGAGCTGATTACGGGCGTCTACGTGCTGCCCTTCTTCAAGGCCGACATCACCACGCCCACGGGCGGCACGGCCTCCTACGAGCGTAGCTACAAGAACGCCGCGGGCACGCCCCTGCCCGGCCCCGTCACCGGTATGTCCGCCGCCGCGGCCGCCGCCATGATAGGCGCCGCCGACATGATGACCGGTACCAGCTCCTACTCGGCGACCATGACGACCGACGGCTTCACGAGCACGACCGACCTGGGCTTCAAGCTGTCCGTACCCGTCGCCGTCAGGCTGTCCTTCTTCGAGAAGAAGCTGTCGCTGGTCGGCGGCCTCAACGCCAGCTACGACTCCACGCTCACCACCAAGGTCAGCAAGCTCACCTCGACCACGACCAGCGAGACCGTGACCCTGACCGACGGCACGAACGCCGTGGCCTTCACCGCCCCGACCGCCTCGGCCGCCCATACCTACCCGACCGAGACCTGGAGCCAGTCCTACGCCGTCACCCCCTGGGCCGGCAGCGTCGGCTTCATGCTCCGCTGGGTCCCCTCGGACAACATCACCGTCGACGTGACCGGCACCTCGGTCAAGGCCGCCATCGCGACCCTGAACAATATGTTCTCCTGGAATACAGGCATCAACGTCGGCAGCCTCACGAATTTCATCGACGCCCTCTCCATGTCCGTGACCTTCCACTTCTAAGCAAGCGCTAAGGGTAACGGCAAGGCCCCCTCCATCGGAGGGGGCCTTCTTATTTGACTGAGCCCTGCCTGCCTCTATGACCCGGGAGCCATGGCAGGATATACTATCTCCATTATGAACAATATTAGCGAGTTCACCAAGGAAGGCTCGGTCTACGAGCTGCTCTGCCATCTCTACGACCAGGTAGCCGCGGGCAAGCTGGCGAGCTTCAAGGAGCTCAAGGCCTACGCCGCGCCCGTTCCCAAGGGTCAGCGGCTCGCGGTGATACTCAAGAAGTGCTTCGAGCTGCAGCGTCGCCTGTACTGGGGCTTCTTCTCGCCCTTGAGCCCGGAGGCCTACCCGGCGCTCTGGAGCCGCATGGTCCTGCCGGACAAGGACTATCCTTTCGCGGGCGACCTCCGTCGCTACGCAACCATCCCCGAGACCTTCCTCTGCATGATGGACATCCACGGCTACACGAGGTATTGCCGCGACCATAGGCACAATCCATCGATGCTCGACCTACTCGACCGCATGCTCCAGGAGGACGTGCCGCGCCTGGTAGCCGCATCGGGCGTACTATCCAGGCGTACCAGGGGCGACGAGCTACTCCTCCTCGGCGCGTCGGCCTGCGACGTACTCGACGCGACCCTCAAGGTCATCTCGTACCTATCGAGCGGGCGGCGCCAGGGGCCGAGCGCGGCGGGTGACGCAAGGGGGGCGCCCCCGCTGCCTGAGTTCCAGGTATCGGCCGGCATAGCCGGAGGCCAGATGTACTCGAGCCTCGTCGTAACCCGCGACGGCGATCTCTCCGGAGACATCGTCAACGCCTCCGCGCGACTCCAGGCCCGCGCCAACAAGATATCGCCCCAGCGCAACAAGATCCTCGTCACCAGCCACGTCTACCAGCACCTCAAGGGCGCGGGCGCGGCCCTGCGCGCGGTCGAGGGCATCAACGACATCGACTTCTTCAATGCCGGCCCCGTCGAGTTCAAGGGCGTAGCCCTGACCGTCTACGACGTCGTCTTCCTAAAGGCCGAGGCGCGGCGCCTCGACTATCGTAACGCCATGGAGAGCCTGTACGAGGCCCTCGATAAGGACCTTTGGAAGTCGGCGGTATTCGAGCAGTCCATGGCCCTGGCGTCACGACTCGCCGACTGCATCGGGGGCGATCCAGCGGAAGAGGAACGACGCGGCTCGATCAAGGCGCTCATAAAGGCAGCATCGGAGGCCTTCACCGCGACGCGCTACGAGTACGCCTGCGCCGCGCTCAGGCGCATCGTCGTCGACCTGGGCCTGCGAGATAGTAGCGACGCCTTGGCTCTCGACTACCTACGCCAGATCGCGGCGGCCTACGATCGCATCGTCGCCGGTTTTACCGAGACCATAGACGCGGAACTCGACAAACACCTCGACGCCGCCCTGAGCCCCAAGGAGATAGAGCAGTACCGGCTCCTGCGCAGGCACCACGGCCTCTACGAGGAACTCCGCGACCGCGCCCGGCTCAAGATACGGGGTCGCAAGGCCCTCTGGTTCAAGGAGACCGACAAGGCCCTGGATTACCTAGAGATCCGCATCCACTCGGGCAACTAGCAATAAGAACGCCGCCCCTTATAGGAGCGGCGCGTTAGCCGTAGCTACGGCTCGAGCTATTTCCTGATCTTAGCCAGTACGGTCTCCTTGTCTATCTTCCTGGTGCAGAAGAACCAGTCGTGGCAGGTGACGCCCGGGTCCCTGCCTTCCATGCGGTCCTTGGCCACGCCGCAGGAGCCGGCCGGCGGGACTATGACGTCGTCGCCGGGGCGCCAGTCCGCGGGACAGGCCACGGAGAAGGCGTCGGCGGTCTTGAGGGCCTCGACGACGCGGAGGAGCTCGTCGAAGTTGCGGCCGATGCTCAACGGGTAGTAGATGA
>CAZNNA010000352.1:0-3503 GCA_964573825.1 uncultured Treponemataceae bacterium | reverse complement strand
ACTACATCTCCCTCCACGTGCCTCTGACGGACGAGACCAAGGGCATGATCAACGCGGCGGCCATCGCCAAGATGAAGAAGGGCGTCCGCATCGTGAACACCTGCCGCGGGCAGGTCGTCTCCGAGGAGGACGTGGCCGCGGCCCTGAAAGACGGACGCCTGGGCGGGTACGGGGCGGACGTGTTCTATTCCGAGCCCCCCGAGGGCTCGCCCCTGCTCTCGGCCCCCCGGACCGTCCTGGCCCCCCATCTGGGCGCCTCCACGGAGGAGAACCTGGCGCGCCTGGGGGACTGCATCGTGGACAGGATGAAGGAATACGTGAAGAAGTGAATAGGTGAATAGTGAATACGTGAATAGGAGAGGGTCGGGTTTCCGTTCGTACGCCCTATTTGCCCATTCACCCATTCACCTATTCACCCACCCTACTACAAGGAGCCAACTATGAAACGCGTCATCAACTACAGCGCCGGACCCGCCGCCATCCCCGCGGAGGTCCTCGAGCAGGCCCGGGACGAGATGCTGGACTGGAACGGCACGGGCTGCTCCGTCATGGAGGTTTCGCACCGCGGCAAGGACTACGACGCCCTGCACATGGGCACCATGGACCTCTTCCGCGAGATAGCCGGCCTTCCCAAGGACTATAACGTCCTCTTCACGACCGGCGGCGCCTCCACCCAGTTCCTCATGCTGCCGATGAACTACCTCGGCGCGGGCAAGGAGGCGGACTACGTAGCGACGGGCAACTGGGCCAAGGCCGCCATCAAGGAGGCCAAGCGCTACGGCAAGGTCACCATGCCGGCCAACATGGAGCTGGAGGGCGAGCGCTTCGTCGCCATCCCCAAGCAGGGCGAGCTCAAGCTCAATCCCGCCGCCGAGTACGTCCACTACACCTCGAATAACACCGTCGAGGGCACCGAGTGGAGCTACATACCCGACGTCAAGGGCAAGCCCCTCGTCTGCGACATGTCCAGCGACATCTTCAGCCGCCCGCTCGACTTCACTAGGTTCAGCATGATCTACGCCGGAGCGCAGAAGAACCTCGGCCCTTCCGGCGTCACCGTGGTGGCCATTAAGGACGACTTCCTGGCCAAGGCCCACGACGACCTGCCCACGATGATGTCCTACAAGGTGTTCAAGGACAAGTTCTCCATGCACAATACGCCGCCCTGCTTCTCCATCTATATCCTCAACCTGGTGCTCCAGTGGCTCAAGAGGAACGGCGGGCTCGCGGCCATGGGCAAGGTCAACGATCAGAAGCAGAAGCTGCTGTACGGCGCCGTCGACGGCTCCAAGGGCTACTACACCGGCCTGGCCAACCCCGACTCCCGCTCGTGGATGAACATAGACTTCAAGCTCCCCACCCCCGAGCTCGACGAGAAGTTCGTCAAGGACGCCAAGGCCGCCGGCATCGTGCAGACCAAGGGCTACCGCTCCATGGGCGGCATACGCCTGTCGGCCTACAACGCCGTCAGCCTCAAGGACGTCGAGACGACCGTCCAGTTCATGCAGGACTTCAAGGCCAAGAACCCGGCCTAAGGCGCGAAGGGATCTCCGCGATGCCGCCTACCCGGTATACGGGGATCCCGACGCCTCGCATCGGCGAGCCGCGGCTTCCTGGCGCGCCTCCGCCGCCATGCGATGGTACTACATGACCGGATACGATTGCGTACGGGAGTCCCTCGAAATATTCGAGCGATCGCTCGGCACGGGAGACGGGGCCATCAGGACCGTGACCGAGCTCGCGAGGCGAGCCGGCTACTCGGTATATCACTTTACGCGCCTGTTCCAGGCCGTCGTGGGCCAGACGCCGAAGGATTACCTATCCGGCCGCATACTATCGGAAGCGGCCCTAGCCATAGGGGGCTCCGACGAGCCCCTGGCCGTCGTCGCGGCCAGGGCCGGCTTCCCCGACTACGAGACCTTCTCGCGGGCGGTGAAGAAGCGTTTCGGGCTCTCTCCAAGGCGCATCCGCGATAACAGGGTCCGGCCCCTAGGCCTCGTCCCGAAGGCCGAGCCCGAGGCCCCGGGGAGAGGCCCTTCGCCGTCCCCGGCGGAACCTGAGATCGTAAGCATGGGCGAGCACGTCCTTTGCGGCCTCCCGTTCTTCATCGAGCCGGGCACGAGATCGTTCTTCGCCCACTGGGCCACCTTCATGCGGGTGGAGAACCGCGTCCGCGGGAGGGGAGAACCCGCCGTATTCACCCAGTTCGCCTCGTGGACCGACGACGAGGCGGCCGAGGGCATGTCCGTGCTCTGCGCCTTGGTCGTGGATCCCGGGACGGTCCAGGAGCCGCTCTTCACGGAACGGCGGGTGCCCGCCGCGTCCTACCTACGCTTCATCCACGAAGGCTCCCCGTCCGCGCTCTCCGACACCTACGCCTTCATCTACCGGACTTGGCTCGCGGGAAGCGATACGAAGCCCCTCGGCTCCTGGGAGTTCCAGCGTTATCCCCGCGGCGACCAGGCGACCGAGATCTACATCCCGGTCGCCCTAGGCTGAGGGGCCGGCTCGGGCCTAGCGGCCCTCGGCGTCCCCCAGGCGCGTCGCGCAGAATTCCCCTAGAAGAGGAACTCCCCGCTCCAGTCGAAACCGCCGCTTTCCTCGAGGCTCGAAGGCCAGCGGGCGCACCAGCCGGGCACGGCCGGCTCGCGGATCCTATCGGCGCTAGGGTGATAGGGCTTGACGTCGATGACGGGAGTCCCGTCCTCGGCGTCCATCCACCAGAGGCTCACCACGCCTCGCTCCGGGTCGACGGCCTTCACCGCCGCGACGCTCACGCAGACGCCGTTCGGTCGATAGGGCGAGCGAGTCGCGAAGATGCCGAGTGTCTCCGGGGCGAGGCGGTAGGGCTTGGGAACGCGGAGGAAGGACCGGTCCCAGGCGGGCGCCATGTGTGCGTACCACACGATGACTACGTGGCCGAAGCCCTCGAGTCCACCGATCCCCGCCGCGTACTCCGGCGCCAGCCGTACCGCGTATTCCGGTTCCCGGAGGCCGGCGACGCCTCCGTCAGGGCCGCCCTCGCGGGCGACAACGTACCCGATCTCCGTTAGTCGTATATCCATGTCATGCTCCTTGGCCGCCAGTATGGAAGACGGGCGGCCGAGACGCATTGACGGACCCTGCGCCTCGCATGACGAACCGTGCGGTATCGGGATGGCTTTAGCCTCGCCCCTTCGCCCCGTCGGGACGACCTAGCGCCCGGAGTCTTATTTCTGTGATATGATGATCATCGAGGCATCGCCTGCTCTCCCGAGACGCATGCAGGAACGACCGGCGCCGGAACCCGCGAGAGACCGGATGGAGGAACCATGAAGGGACGAGGGGACATACCCGAGGTCAGCAACGCCGACCTCAAGCGGATGCTCGACCAGACGATGGTACGCTTCGAGAACTGGCGCATAGAGGTCGAGCGCAAGCCAAACCCCATGATGATCCACTCGCTCAAGAACATCATGTCCATCATAGAGACGGTCACCTCGATGGCGGACAGGCGCGTAGAG
>CAZNNA010000351.1:0-3504 GCA_964573825.1 uncultured Treponemataceae bacterium | reverse complement strand
GCTGCCTAGCCGGTTAGCAGCTCCAGCGCGTAGGCCTCCGGCACGCTCATGCGCGCCGCCACGCCGGCCGCGTCCAGGCCGCCCGAGCGGAGCCTGCGCGCCGTGGCCTCGAGGCTCTCGCCAAGCTCCACGACGTGGCCGTCGGGGTCCAGGCAGCGCAGGACCCGTTGCGCCCAGGGCTGCTCCCGCGCGCCGTGGATAAAGGCCGTACCGGCCTCGCGCAGGCGCCTCTCGGCGCCCTCGACGTCGTCGTACTCGAAGTAGAGCTCGCCCCAAGGCAAGGCGCCAGTACCCCTGGCGGCAGCCGCCGGGGAGGCCTCCCGGCTTGGGTCAGGCGAGCCCGCCTGCCCGGCGGCTAGGAGGGAGGCGAAGTGCGCCCGCTCGTGCAGGGCGAAACCTCCCTTGAAGGAGACGTTCTCCCCGAAGTCGGCCTCGACCTCCTGGCCGAGCAATCCCTCGTAGAACGCCCGCGAGGCCGTCATGTCGGCGACGGCTATCAGGAAGCCCTTGAAGGCCGGCTTCACGGGGCCCTCCCCGTACGAACGCGTACGACGCGCCGGTAGCGATCCTGGCCGAGGCAGGCTATGCGTTTCTCCATGGCAACCTCCGTCTCACGTAGATGATACGGTAATAATACCGAATCTCCCTGACAGAAGGCGTCAGTATAGTATGGGGGCGTCAGTAGTACCGAGGCCTCATGCGCCACGATCAGGCGTCGACGCCCGCTCCGACTCCAGCCGCGCCGCTAACCATCGTTGGGCGTGCTCGTGGCTGCCTATGCCATAGTCGAGCGTCGCGAGCTGGTACGAAACCGCCCGACGCTCTTCCGGCGAAAGGGCCAAGGCCTCCGTCTGACGTCCCAGGGTACCTTGCAGAGACCGCAAGGACGAGGTCGCCTCGTCAATGCGCTGCACGATGGTTTCCAACACGCGTACTCGCCGAGCCCGATCGCCTATGAGCCCGAGGAAATACACGCGAGCCAGCGCGCCTTCCTCGAGCCTGCCGTCGGGTATCGGTCTCAGGAATTCGTCATAGAACCACGCTACGCCCGCGTCGGTAGCTCCCCAGACCTTGGCGCGCCGGGCGTCGAGGCCTTCTTCCTTGACGACTAGGAACCCCTTCTCGCAGAGCTTCTTGACCGTAACCTGTATGGATCCGAGGCTGGCGCTGTAGAACAAACCGAGCGATCGGCTGAAGGCCTTCCTGAGCTGGTACGAGTTGCGGGGCATGAGGATGAGCAAGCCGAGAATGCAAAAATCCATTCCGTCACCTCGCATCGGGATAGTATCGAGCCGCTCCGGGCCTTGCGGCTCGGCCTAGCATACAGGAGCCTTGACGGAGTGCTCAAGAGATATTATATACCTATTAGGTACTTTCAAGGAGACTACCATGAGTCGAGCGTTGATCATTGCCCTTATCGTTATTGGCGCCCTCGTCCTAGTCGGCGTTACGGGTTTCATCGTAGTAGGGAGGCTCATGAGTAGGCCAATGAGTCGGGAAGAGGCCGAGGGCTACCTGGAAGGCCGGCTCGCCAGCCTCCGCATGGATAGCCGCCTCAGAGGCGCGTGCCTCGCGCTCGGTATTCCCGAGCGCGGACTGACAATAGAGCTCGAGTCCCCGGAACGAGAGGGCAAGGCCTTCCATACGGCGAGCGTGGGAAAGCTCTTCACGGCCGTGCTCGTAGCGAAGAAGGTCGAAGAAGGCACGATCTCATGGGAAACGCCGATCTATACGCTCCTAGAGCCTGACACGCTCAGGGGACTCGTCTCGCCTGCGGACGAGAAGCTGGTAACGGTGGCCGAGCTCCTGGCCCACACGAGCGGCATGGCCGACTACTTCGCCGGCGAGACGAGCGACGGCGCCCCGACGGTAGCGGAGGCCATGGTCCAGCGGCCGGATCTAGCGTGGGACCCTGCGGCGCTCCTGGCCCACGGCTCGAGTCATCAGGAACCCGGGACCCGCGGACAGTATAGGTATAGCGATACCGGCTACGCGGTACTAGGCTTGGCGATCGAGAGGCTTTACGGACAAGGCTTCGTGGAGGCCGTCCACGGCCATATCTTCGACCCCCTCGGCATGAACGATTCCTACTACCCGTTACGCAGCAGGCCTAGGAACCGCGAGCCGAGGCCGCTGGGCGACACCTGGCTAGGCGCGGCCGAGGTCTCCAAGGCGGCGAGCATCAGCGCCGACTGGGCGGGCGGCGGGGCCGCGAGTACCTTGGCGGACCTCCGGCTTTTCGCCGCGGCGTTGGCCGAAGGCAGGATCGTCAAACGGGATACCCTTCGCTTCATGTCCCGAGTCCGGAATAGGTTTGAAAGGGGAATCCATTACGGCTACGGCATAATGACCCTGCGCTTCGGGGAGTTCTTCCCCTTGCTCGGGAGACTCCCCGACATGATCGGGCATATGGGCATTCTCGGTACCATGCTGTTCATCGACCCGGAAAACGGCGTCTCCGCGGTGGTCAACCTGGGAGCCGACGGCCGGATGGAGGATGCCGTCAGGCTCGTGATAGACGCGGCGACCTGCGCCGCTAGGATCAGGTAGCTGAGGCGCTCCCGGCGAGGGCCGTCAGGTCCTCGCTGTCATCTCCGCTTCGCGCGTACGACTCCCTCCTCCGCGGGCGGTCTTTTATCGATTGAGTGCTAGACTTAGGGACGACTATCAACGCTTCGCAAAAGGTAAGGTGGAGGAAGAGCAGATGTCGTTCCTGCGGACTCGCCTAGGTCGTACGATAGCCTGGCTGAGCGTCGGGTGCACCCTGATCGCGACATTCGCCCTCATCGGCATATCCGTCCTGCAGAATACCAGGTACGCGGAGCTGGCCCGAAAAGAGGTCGATCAGCTGATCATCCAGGACTTCGACCATATCGCCGCGAGCGTGTTCAACCTTATCAGGTCGGAGTCCGAGGCGGCGGAGGCCGAGCTCTCCCGAGGCATACGCATCGCGGCCCATATCATCGAGTCCGGAGGCGGCTTCAGCCTAGGCCCCGGGCTCCAGCGCTGGCCGGCCGTCGAGCAGCTCGATGGCCGGGGGCTCGAAGTGTCGTTGCCTCGCGCCTATATCGGAGGAGCGGCCCTGGAACCAGTGCGAGACCCATCTATCCGCGTCGAGCCTATCGATACCGTATCCTCCTTGCTGGGCGGTTCCGCTACCATCTTCCAGCGCATGAACGAGCGCGGAGACATGCTCCGCGTGGCGACTTCCGTACTTGATTCCGACGGTCGACGCGCGGTAGGCAGTTACCTAGCGGCGGTGGACCGAAAGGGAGTGGGTAACAAGGTCATAGAGACGGTGCTTAAGGGCGAGGTCTTCCTCGGTAACGCCTTCGTGGTCAACTCCTGGAATTTCGCGGCGTACCTGCCCCTGCGCGATGACGCTGGAGCCATTATAGGCATGCTGTACGTAGGCCTTCCCTACGCGTCGATGGAGAGCCGCATCCGCAAGGCCATCCTGCCGCTGCGGATAGGCAAGACCGGCTACGTCTTCGTCGCTTCGGG
>CAZNNA010000350.1:0-3512 GCA_964573825.1 uncultured Treponemataceae bacterium | reverse complement strand
GAGGGGCGCCCCCGGGTAGCCGAAGCGGATCGACTCGAAGGCTACCGAGTTGTCTCCGGGGAAGGCGAGGGCCGCAGGCGTGTCGACGCTCGGGTCGGGCGACTCCTCGGCCTCGTCCAGGAGCTCGAAGACGCGCTCGCTCGCGGCGAGCGTCGACTGGAGCACGTTGGCTATGTTGGCGGTGCGGATGATGGGATGGGTGAACTGGCGGGCGTACTGGACGAAGGCCTGGACGTCCCCGAGGGTAATGGCCCGGGCCGCCGCCATGAGGCCGCCAGCTACCGCTATCATTATGTAACCGAGGTTGTTGATGACGTTCATGAGCGGCATGATGATGCCGGAGGCGAACTGGGCCTTCCAGGCGGTGCCGTAGAGTTCCTCGTTCATGCGCGCGAAGCGGGCCGCCGAGCGAGCCTCGTAGCCGAAGGCCTTGACGATGGTGTGGCCGGAGTACATCTCCTCGACGTGTCCGTTGAGCTCGCCCAGGATGCGCTGCTGGGCCTTGTAGTAGCGTTGGGAGCGCTTGGCCACGCCGGCGGTCACGAAGGCGTAGAGGGGTAGGGTGGCGACGGCCACGAGGCTCAGGCGCCAGCTCAGGGCGAACATCATGGCCAGGCTCCCGACGAGGGTGACGGCCGAGGTGATTATCTGCACGAGGCTCTGCTGCAGGGCGTTGGACACGGCGTCCACGTCGTTGGAGGCGCGGGAGAGTATGTCGCCGTGCGGCCGGGCGTCGAAGTACGATAGGGGAAGGCGAGCGAGCTTCTCGTCTATATCGCGGCGCAGGGCGTAGACCGTGCGCTGGGAGACGCTCGCCGCCGTGGACTGGGTGAGGTAGCCCAGGGCCGCCGAGGCCAGGTAGAGCCCGAGGAGCAGGGCGAGCGAGCGGGCCAGGGCGGGGAAGTCCACGCCCGCGCCGCCGCTCGCCGCCGACGCGACGCCGGAGAAGACGATGTCCAGAGACCCTCCGAGCAGGCTCGGGCCCGCGACGGAGAAGGCCGTGCTCGCGACGGCCATGGCCAGGACCAGGGCGAAGGCCGCCTTGTGCGGCGCCAGGTAGGAAAGGAGCCTGCGTCCCGCGCCCTTCCAGTCCTTGGCCTTCTCGGCGGGCATGCCCAGGGCGCGGCCATGGCCGCCGCCGGGGCCGCGTCCCGCTACGGGACCGCGTTCGGTTACCGGGCCGCTCATACCGCCTCCTCCGCCCCGAGCTGGGACGCCGCTATCTCCCGGTAGACGGGACAGCTCGCCAGGAGCTCGTCGTGCCTGCCCGAGCCTACGACGCGACCCTCGTCCAGGACGACGATACGGTCCGCGCCGCGCACGGTGGCCACGCGCTGGGCTACCACGATGACGGTGGTCCCGGCCAGCTCGCGGCGCAGCGCCGCGCGGAGGCGGGCGTCGGTCCGGTAGTCCAGGGCCGAGAAGCTGTCGTCCAGGAGCAGCACGCGGGGCCTCCTCGCAATGGCGCGGGCCATGGCCAGGCGTTGCCTCTGGCCGCCTGAGAGATTGGTCCCGCCCCGGGCGACGGGCGCGTCCATGCCGCCCTCCCGCTCCGCTATGAAGTCGCTCGCCTGGGCCACCCCGGCGGCCCAGGCGGCCGTATCGGCCGTCGTTCCGGACTCCGCATGGGGCGCGTCGCCGTCGAGCCCGAAGCCTATGGTGTCGGCTACCGTGCCGGAGAAGAGCACGGCCTTCTGCGTGGCCAGCCCCAGGAGGGAGCGTAGCTCGGACTGGGCCAGGTCGCGTACGTCGATGCCGTCGACGAGAACGGCGCCGCTCCCTACGTCGTAGAAGCGGGCTATCAGGTTGACGACGGTGCTCTTGCCCGAACCGGTGCCGCCTATGACGGCGGTGACCCGGCCCGGCTCGGCGACGAAGGATACGCCGGAGAGCGCCGGCTCGGCGGCGCCCGGGTAGCCGAAGGTGACGTCCCTGAACTCGACGCGGCCGGCGGGCTCGGCGATGGGGCGGGGCGAGGCCGGTTCGGCTATCTCCGGTTCTACGTCCAGGACCTCCGCTATGCGCTCGGCTGAGACCTGGGCGCGGGGTACTATGATGAGTATTACCGACACCATGATGACCGAGAACATGATCTGAGAGGCGTACTGGATGAAGGCGACGAGGGAACCGAGGCCGATGGCGCCGGCGGCCGCGCCGAGGCCGCCGAACCAGACTATGGCTATCGTCGCCGCGTTCATGAGCAGGGTGACGAAGGGAAAGACGAAGGCCATGATGCGGGCTACGGCCAGGCCCGTCGCCGTCAGGTCGGCGTTTACGGCGTCGAAGCGCTCGCGCTCGCGGTCGACGCGGTCGAAGGCTCGGGTGACCCGTATGCCCGATAGCCCCTCGCGGAGTACGCTGTTGAGCGAGTCGAGCTTGCCCTGCATCGACTTGAAGAGCGGCAGCCCCTTGGCGGCGACGATCGCCATGGCCAGGGCCATCGCGGGTATGGCGACGAGGAGTATCCAGGAGAGCCTGGGCTCCGTGGCCAGGGCCATGACTATGCCGCCCGCCGCCATGAGCGGGGCCTTGGCCATCATGCGCTGCATCATGAAGACTACCTGCTGGACCTGGGCCACGTCGTTGGTCGTGCGCGTGATGAGGGACGAGGCCCCGAAGCGATCCAGTTCCCGGAGGGAGAAGGCCGAGACTCGCCCGAAGACGGCACCCCGTAGGTCGCGGCCGAAGCCCGTCGAGGTCCTGGAGGCGAAGAATCCTCCGAGGACGTTGGCCGCGCCGCCCAGGACGGCTATGGCGAGCATGAGGGCCCCGTAGCGCCAGATGGCCGCGGCGTCCCCGGCCAGTATGCCGCCGTCCACGATCGCCGCCATGAAGGCGGGCAGGGCCAGCTCGGCGGCGCTGCTGGCCGCCTCGAGCAGTATGGCCAGGCCTACGCCGCCTGCGTAGGGGCGCAGGTAGCGCGCTAGTCGTCGCATCGTTCATCCTTTCCATGCCGCTCGCGGCAGCGAGGGCTATCATGCCCGTCCGCCCGCGCCTCGCCGGGGCAACCCCAGGGCGAGGGCCGGGAGGCCAGGAAGGCCGTCGCCTTTCCGAGGAGCTCGGCGAGGCGCTCCGCCTCGGCGACCCCGAGGTGGTCGGTCAGGGCCCGGGCCTCGGCCAGGGCGCGCGCGCGGAAGGCCTCGCCCAGGGCGCGGCCCTCGGCGGAAAGCCGTATGCGTACGGCGCGCCGGTCCTCGCCGTCGGGGGCCCGCTCCACGAGTCCTCGGCGCTCGAGCGCGTCGACGAGCTGGCTGGCGGTCGGGGGCCGTACGCCCAGGGCCTGGGCTATGTCCCCGAGCCTGAGGCCGTCGTCCTCATGGGACAGGCGGTGCAGTAGCCTGAATTCGGCCGGCCGCTCGTGGTGCGCGAAGCCGCGGCGCCCCCGGTGCCGGCCGAAGGCGCCGAAGGCCTCGAACAGCCTGCGGGCCGCCGCGTCCGCGTCGGTATCGTTCATGGTTCGTCCTTGTATGTTAGCATTACTAATAGTTAGTAAGGCTAACTATAATCATGGC
>CAZNNA010000349.1:0-3518 GCA_964573825.1 uncultured Treponemataceae bacterium | reverse complement strand
GAGCGCCGATTCCACCTGGAACAAGGACGACCCCATCGTGACGCCCGCCGGCGCCGACGACGCCGGCTACCGCGAGAAGAACGAGCTGCGCTACCGCGACGGCAGCGTCCAGGTCGAGACGATAGTCGACGTTACGAGCCGCTTCGCGGCCTTCGACATAGACGGAAGCCTCGACTACCCCGACGCCTTCAGCCCCGCGCTCGATCCCGCCGCGCCTTGGTCTTCGGTGGTGGCCTACCGCCGCGTCTTCGACTCGGCCCCGTCGTTCTACTTCTGGCAGGGCAAGCGGGTCAGCGCCATCGTGGGACTCCGCTACTATACCGAGCGCGTCGAGGGCGATAGGCTCGTCGGTACCACGCTGGTATTCGAGAAGGCCGTAACGAGCCACAGCACCGAGGGCGGCTCCTTCGTCGACACCTTCTCCTCGCTCTTCCTACCCGGCTTGGCCGCCGACCCGTCGCCTGCCTTCCTAGCCCGGACCGTCATCCGCCAACGTATCTCCTACGGGTATGCCGGCGGCGTACTGGACTACGACGACGCCGTACGCGACACGCGTTCCAAGACCCGCGTCGTCAACATACCGGCCCAGTCGGATAGCTACGTTACCCTCATCAACGACCAAGCCGCCGCCCTGGCTACCGCCCCCGAGAGCCTCTGGGTAGCCTCGGGCTCCGAGCCCACCATGCTCGGCGAGTCCGCGGTCGTATCCAAGACCGAGCTCCTGTCCACGAGCGACGGACTTCCCGTCTCCGCCGTAAGCTCAAGCCCCTCCGGCGACCTCGGCGCCTTCTACATAAGCCTCTCGGACGGATCGCCCTACGGCTTCGACTCCTCCATGGACATAGCCGGCGACCTAACCGGCTCGGGCGCGCTGGCCTTCACGGGAGCCCAGGGCTGGAAGATACCGGGCTCCGCCGGGGCCTACCAGGGCCACGAGCGCGGCACGGTCCAGGCCTGGGTAAAGGTCGATAGCCCGACGAGCTTCGCGGGCATAGTTCACGCCGGCGAGAGGTCCGACTTCTCAGACGAGCTCTGGAGCCTGCAGCTCTGGGGGGCGAACAACACCCCCGCCTTCGGGCTGGCGGCCCAGGACCCCAAGTACGCCGTCGACGAGGTCCGCAGCTCCGAGCGCCTCAATACGGGCGTCTGGTACCACCTGGCCGGCGTATGGGACCTGGCGGCGAACCGCCTCGAGGTGTACGTCAACGGGGTCTTGAGGGGATCGACGCGCTTCAACAACGTCAAGTCGACTTCCGGCTTCGCGGCCTCGTCGCCCATAATCGTCGGCTCGCAGTTCTTCGATAGCGCCAAGTCGCTATCGGGCTACTACGGCCTCGCGGGCCGGGTGAACGGCGTCCTCATAGACGCTCGGGCCTGGAGCCCCGACGAGCTCCTCGCCTACTACAGGGCCAACGCCGATAAGGCCGCCGCCTGGTAGGTCTGGGCGTTCCTTCACTCCTGCCTTCAGGACCGCGGCGCCTCCGGGCGTCGCGGTCTTTTCTTCCGATGCTCCGCCGGCGCTCCCGCCCGTAGGCTCCGTACGTAGATAGCGCGCTCCAGCCTGCCTATGGACCTACGGAGAAGCGCGTAGGCGAGGCCGCAGGCGACGATCGCCGCCAGGAGGCGACCGAGGCCCGCCGGCGGGTACGCTCCGAGCGCGGACGGTAGTAAGGCCCCGAGGCCGTTGAGGGCGCAGAGGGCCAAGGCGGAGGCGAGCGCCTCGCGGTAAAGCTCCAGGTAATACAGGAAAACGAGGAGCGACAGGAGGACGCAGAGGAAGTACGCGGCCCCGAGCGCTAGCCAGGGCACGGGCGAGCCGAGGGAATCCGGCCGGAGCCAAGCGAGCGCGGCGCCGGCCGCCAGGCTGAAGGCGGCCTGGAAGCCTCCGAGGCGCCGGAGCTCGTCTCGTACGCAGCCTGCCAGGCTCGCCCGGCTCTCCCGGATGCGCGAAAGGCTCATGGCGTCGAGGGCCCTCAGGAAACGCCTTAGGTAGGTATAGACCCTCGTCTCCGAGGCGACCACGAAGTATACGAGCCCCGGGATGATCGACAGGCCCGCCATGAACACGTAGCCGTCGTAGGCGGCGTAGAGGCGTAGGCCGAGACCCGCCACGGGCTCGCCCCGGGAGGCCCAGAAGGCGAAGGTGTCTATCCATTGCCCCAGGTAGAAGAGGAAGCCCGAGGCGCCGAGCGCGGCGTGGGTCCGGGCGAAGGCTACGGCGTCCCGTAAAGAGCTACGCGGCTTCCTCGGCGGAAAGGTTACCGTTCCCAGGATGGCCAGGAGCGCGTCGGCGAGCCATAGGCCCGCGGCGTAGCCGAGCACGGCGCCAGAGGGGCCCCGCGTCCTCGCCAGGGCGGAGGCCGCGAGCACGCCCGCGGCCATGCCCGCCGCGAAGGCCGCCGTCACGAGCCTATGGTTGCGCAGGAGGGACGAGTACAGCAGTAGTATCCAAGCCGCGCTCACCCCGCCGAAGAGTAGCGCGCTCGACGCCGCGAAGCCCTTTCCTACGATAGCCTCGTCGACGGGCAGGAGTGACAGGCCGGCCAGGCCCAGGATCATGGCCGAGAGCGCGGCGAAGGCGGCCAGCCGCAGCATCCAGGACGTCGCCTCGCCGTAGCGCCCGTCCCAGGACAGGTCGGCCACGAGCCGGGTAAAGATGTAATGAAGCCCAGCGTACAGGCAGAGCGATACGGCGAAGCAGTAGATGACGGCCGCGAAGAAGGCCTGCCCGCCCTCGAGCCCCTGCCGCGCGAGGCTCAGCTGGAGGACGGACATGGAGGCTGCGGAGGCCAGCCACGGCCCGGCCACCACGAAGAGCCCCGAGGCAACGGCGCCCACGGTACCCGATAGCTCGCCCCTGCCCAGCACCGCCCGGAGCTGGAAGCCTATGCCCGCCACGAGCCCCTCCCCACGCCTTCGTACAGCTCGCCGTAGCGCCTGAGCATGTCGTCCTTGCGATAGCGTTCCAAGGCTACGGAGCGCCTGGCGTCCGCGTCGCGCGCCGACTCCTCGGGATGCCGCAGGAGCCAGACAGCCCGCGCGGCCAGGCCCTCGGCGTCCTTGGGCCTGGCCAGGTAGCGATCGTCGCCTCCGAGCATCTCGGGCACGTTGCCCACCGCCGTGGAGACGGTCGGAACGCCGGCCGCCCAGGCCTCTATGAGCACCAGGGGCTGGGCCTCCCGTACGCTCGTCAGTAGGAGCACGTCGAGGAAGGCATAGTAGTCGAGCACGTTCGCCCGCCCGGTAAAGACGAGCCGTCCGCCGAGGCCGAGGGAGTCCGCCAGGCGGACGCACTCGTCGTAGTAGCCTGGATCCTCGTCCGTCGGGCCTATGACGTAGCAGCTGCAGTCCGGCACGGCGTCGACGACGAGGCGCGCGGCCATTATGAAGGTCTTCACGTCCTTTATGGGCACGACGCGCCCGACGAGCCCGACGTGCCTGCCCGGTCGGGGGCTACGCCTCACCGAGGAGAAGCGCTCGACGTCTATGCCGTTCGGGATGACGGCGCAGCGCTCGGC
>CAZNNA010000348.1:0-3572 GCA_964573825.1 uncultured Treponemataceae bacterium | reverse complement strand
CACGCCGAGCGTGCTCACGCCGAGCGTGCTCACGCCGAGCGTGCTCACGCCGAGCGTGCTCACGCGGAGCGCCTCAAGCGCCCGAGCGGCGAAGGCGGCTACCGCACGGTCTATATCGGGGGCGGCACGCCCTCCTGGCTACCCCGAGGGATCCTGGCCCGGGCCCTGGCCCTCGCCGGCGACCTGGCGACGCGGTCGGGCGGGCGCCCCGAGGAATGGACGGTGGAGGCTAACCCCGAGGACGTCGACGAGGACTTCCTCTCCATCCTCGAGGACGCGGGCGTCGATAGGCTGTCGGTGGGCGTGCAGAGCCTGGAGGACGAGGCGCGCGCCGCCGCCGGGAGGCGGGGCGGCGCGCTGGAGATACGGGCCAGGCTCGAGGACCTGGCGGAGCGCTGGAAGGGGCGCTGGTCGGCCGACCTCATGGCCGGACTCCCGGGCCAGGGCGCGAGGGCCCTGGCCGACGACGCCAGCTACCTGACCGGGCTCGGGGCCGGGCACGTCTCCCTGTACGAGCTGACCCTGGAGGCCGGCACGCCCCTCGCCCTGGCCGCCGAGTCCGGCCGCGTCCGCCTGCCCGACGCCGACGAGCGCGCCGATCTCCTGGACGCCGCCTCCGAGGCGCTCGCCGGAGCAGGCCTCGAGCGCTACGAGGTCTCCAACTGGGCCCGGCCCGGGCAGGAATCGCTACATAACGGCGTCTACTGGGCCATGGGCGACTGGCACGCCCTGGGACCGGGCGTCCCGGCGGGGCCTATCTCCGGACGGTCAACGCCACGGGCGAGGCCTACCTCGAGCGGCCTTGGGAGCCGGCCTCCGAGACCCTCGTATCGGGGCTGGACGCGGCCTTCGAGACCCTCATGACCGCCCTGCGCACGCGTCGCGGGCTGTCGCTCGCCGACTTCAGGCGGCGACACGGCGTAGGGGCCCTCGAGCTCTTCGGCCCCCTGCCCGGGCGCTACCCCGAGGCTCTCGCGCTGGAGGGCGACCGGCTCCGCCCCACGGAGCGCGGGCTCGATACCCTCAACGCCGTCCTCGTGGGCGCCCTGGAGGCGGCCGAGCGCCTCGGTACATCGTCGCCCCTCGCCTGAGCGGCCGTCTCGCGGGAGACGCCGTATCGCTTAAGCCGCCGTATCGCTTGAGCCGCCGTATCGCTAAGTGTATGATATGCCCCCGAATGGAGACCTAGCGTGAACATCCTATCGATACAGTCGCACGTGGCCTACGGGCGCGTCGGCAACCGCTCGGCCGTCTTCCCGCTCGAGCGCCTCGGCTACGAGGTCTGGCCCGTCAACACGGTGCAGTTCTCGAGCCACGCAGGCATGCCCGGCTGGACCGGCTCGGTCTTCGGCGCGGACCACGTGCGCGACATACTGCGCGGCCTCGAGAACATAGGCGCCTTCTCGCGCTGCGACGCTGTGCTCTCCGGCTACATGGGCGACGCCGCCACGGGCGGTGCCATAGCGGACGCGGTCAGGACGGCGAAACGGGCCAACCCCGCGGCGCTCTACTGCTGCGACCCGGTGCTGGGCGACGCCCCGGGCGGCCTGTACGTGGGCGCCGACCTGCCCGGCTTCATGGCCGGGGAGGCCCTGCCCTTGGCCGACATAGCCTGCCCCAACGTCTTCGAGGCCGAGCTGCTGAGCGGGATACGCATAGGGAGCGGGAAGGACGCCGCCCGGGCGGCCGACGCGCTCCATGCCATGGGACCGCGCGTCGTCGTCATAACGAGCTACGAGCCCGAAGGGGGCGAGCTAGGCTTCTTCGCGAGCGACGGCGCCCGGCGCTCCGTCGTCTCGTCGCCCGTCCTGCCCTTCGCCAAGGCCCCCAAGGGCTCGGGAGACCTGACGAGCGCGCTCTTCCTGGGCTACTACCTACGGGAGCGCGACGTAGCCGAGGCCCTGGAGTCGACCGCGGGCGCGCTCTACGCCGTGCTCGAGGCGACGCTGGCCTCGGGACACGAGGCCCTGGCGCTAGTAGCCGCCCAGGAGGCGATAGCCTCGCCTCCCAGGCGCTTCAAGGCCCGCCCCGCCTAGGCCCGGGCCGCGCCTTACTTCTTCTTGGGTATGACGGGCTTGAAGGTGGACGGGTTGGGAAGGGTGAAGTCGCTCGGGAGCTCGCTCGGGGCGGCGAGCTGCCAGGTCTGGGTTCGACCGAGGAAACCGAGGGGTCCCTTGAGGGAGCCTCGGACCGCGAGCTTGGAGCCGTCGCGCGTCACCGTGCAGTTGTAGTCGCCGCCGTCCTCGGGATCGATGATGGAACCCTTCCAGGACTTGCCCTTGTCCTCGAGGCCGTAGACGAAGTCCAGCCCGCAATAGGGCGGGTCGCCGGCCAGGGCGCTCGCCTTGTTCGTCTGCGTCATGAGCGTATCGTCGACCTTGCCGGTATCCTTGCTGATGGTCGCCATCATGCGGCCGTAGACCTTGCCCCCGTTGGAATACAGGTAAACGTAGGCATTGGGCTTGCCCGACTTGTCGTCGATGATCTTCCAGAGGCCCAGGATGTCGTCGGCGGCCCAGGCCGCCGCGGCACCGAACGCCAGCATCGCCAGGACCGCGAGGGCCGCGATTCTCTTCTTGGTCATACCTATTTCTCCTTACGCGCTACCTTGCGACGACGCTACGCGCCGTCCCGGCCAGCCCATAGCGGCGGCTCGCCGGCGGTACAAGTATGAGCCCTAGTCCCTGGCCTGTAAAGCGCCGATAGGGGCGTCCTCGGTCGAGCCGACGACCCTGTGCCGGCAACAGGGAGCCGGTACGCCTAGACTCGGCGCCCGGGGGGCGCGCATACTGCGAGAACCATGGAAAGCGCCGCCCGAGACGCTAGCCCGCGTCCCCCGCTTCCCCGCCCCGCGACCCGCTGCGTCATACCCGCCGCGGGCCGTTCCTCCCGCATGGGCGCGTGGAAGCCCCTCCTGCCCTGGCCGGGACCGGCCGGCACGCTCATAGGCGCCGCCGTCTCCTCCGCCCTGGCCGCAGGGCTCGGGCCCGTGGTGGTGGCCGGCTACCGCGCGGGCGAGCTGCGGGCCGCGCTCGCGGGCCTAGCGGGCCTCGCGGGCCTCGCGGGCCTCGGGAGCATCGATATAGTCGAGAACCCCGGCTGGGAGAACGGCATGCTCGGCTCGGTGGTGACGGGCCTCGAGCGGGCGCGCCTCCTCGGCGCCGAGCCGGGTGGACCGGAGGGTGCGGGGGGGCCGGATGGAACGAGCGCCCCGCGCGGTTGCCTCGTCGCGCACGCCGACATGCCCCTGGTGCCGGTCGGCGCCTACGAGGCCGTCCTCGCCCGGGCGGCCCTCCGCGAGGCGTCCGGCCTGGGGCCCGCGGCTATCTTCCCGAGCTACCCGAGCGGGGGAGGCCTCCTCGGGCACCCCGTATGGATACCCTTCGCCTTCCTCCCGGGCCTCGCGGCCCTGGGGCCGGGCAAGCGCCTCCGGGACTACCTCCTCTCCGGGCCCTGGGAGGCGGTGGACGTGGACGACGAGGGCATACTCGTCGACCTGGATACCGAGGAGGCCTACTCGGAGCGCTTTGGGCAGGCGGAGCGGCTCTACGCGGCCCCTAAGGATACGCGCT
>CAZNNA010000347.1:0-3577 GCA_964573825.1 uncultured Treponemataceae bacterium | reverse complement strand
GCCCGCGAGCATGGGCCGGGCGCCGGGCGTCCTGGTCCGGACCCTGGCTATTATCAGCGACAGGGCGTAGGCGCCGGCTACGGCTATGGCGACGAAGTAGGCCCGGAACCAGAGCTGCAGTACGTCCAAGGGAGCCGCGACGGCAAGCACGGCCTCGGCCCCGCCGACCGCGAGGAGTACGGCCATGGCGGGAAAGCGGCGCCCTCCCGGCAGGGTCTCGCGGAGGTAGGCCAGGAACAGGGGCGGCACTGCTATGGTCGCCAGGTACGCGAGCCGTATGCCCGCCTGGCCGTCGAGCATCGGGAGGAGCAGGCCGAGGAGCTGCTCGTCCGAGAGGCCTACCTTGACGACGGTTGCTACGCAGACGGCGGCGAACCAGGCCGCGGAGCGAGCCTCGGGTCGCAGGGCGAAGAGGGCCAGGTGATAGAGGGCCATGATGGCTATGGCCCCGAGCACCGCCGCGTCGCGCAGGCGGTCCAGGGCGGCCCGTCGCTCTATCGCCTCCGCCGTCCCGAAGGTCGCCGGTAGCCAGAGCCCGCCCCAGGCGTGCGCGTCGTTCCTGACCGATAGCTCCAGTACGGTCGAATCGGAACGGGCCCTCAGGTAGAGCGTCAGGGGAACGTAGCGCGAGTCATCGGGTCCGAGGTCTTCCCAGGCGCCGATGCGTTCGCCGTCGGCCAGGATCGTCGCGCTCGAGCTGGCGCCCTTGAGCTGCAGGGCGTAGAGCGCTCCGGGCTCGAGGCCGTCCACGCGCAGCCGGTAGGTTCCCGAGCGTAGCCCGGGCCAGGTTCCGTCCCAGACTCCCGGTACCGCGAGGAGACCCCTCTGCGATCCCCCGGGAACGCCTGGGGAGGCGCCCTCTCCCGGATCGAAGGCCCAGTCGCCGTCCAGCCTGATTGCTTCCACGCCCGCGTCGAGCGTCGCGCGCCCTTCCGCGACCGGCTCGGGCCCGCGTTCGCAGGCGGCCAGGGCCAAGGCCGCGAGGCATGCGAGGGGTATCCGGGCCAAGGAAGGGCAGCGCCCTCGCCGGCCGATGCGGGCCAGGGCGAGCGGAAGCCTCATTCGTAGACTATGCGCGGCGCCTTGCGGAGCGATACGCGCCAGGAGAGGCCCGTGCCTATGTCGTAGGCCCGCGCGAACGAACCCTGGTTGATGGCGACCGCCATGTTGAGTATCGAGTTGACGTACACGAGGGGCTCGCCCAGGGCCACGTCGGCGAAGGAGCGGGCGTAGGCCATGGTATTGCGATACACCTCGCGGGTCTCGTTGCGTATGGACAGCTCCACGCGCCTGCCGTACTCGATGCCGAGCCCGGCGAAGAGCTCGTAGGGTATGTTGGTCCAGAGGCTGCCGAAGCGCACGTCCAGGGCGTCGACGGTGCCCGAGGCAATGTCGCCCTCGCGGCTCGCCGTGCCGTGGGGTAGGGCGACGATGGAGTCGACGGGGATTTCCTCGCCGAGCCCGCCGAAGCCTAGGGCTCCCGAGGCGAGCCGCGCGCCCGTGTAGGCGTAGACGTCGCGGCCGTGGAAGGTATACGACAGCTCGGAGCCCGAGAGCCGGTGGCGCGACTCGTCTATGAGCCTTACCGAGCGTAGCCCGAAGAGGAGGCGGACGTGGGTCAGCGTGCCGTTATCGGGCGTCACGATGACCTGGCCTCCCTCCGTCAGGGCCGCGACGCTGCGCCGGTCCGAGCCTACGCCGGGGTCGACGACCGATACGAAGACCGTGCCCTCGGGCCAGTAGCGCACCGTCTGCACGAGCCGGTACGAGGCCTCCCAGATGTTGTACTGCGGTATGTCGTGGGTCAGGTCGTAGATGGCCAGGCCCGGGTCCACCTTGAGGGCCACGCCGTACATGGCTGATACCGCCCCGTCGGACGTCCCGAAGTCGGTCTGGTAGACGAGCGCGTTTCTCATGATGGCCTCCCGTTGCCGCTAGTGGCTAGAACCGTGTCGTTACATCCCTAGAGGATGTGTCGCATGAAGTCCCGGGTCCGCTCCTCCCGGGGATTGGAGAAGATGTCGGCCGGCTTCCCTTCCTCTACGATGCGTCCCCTGTCCATGAAGACGACGCGGTCGGCCGCGGCGCGGGCGAAGCCCATCTCGTGGGAGACGACCATCATGGTCATGCCCTCGTCCGCCAGGGCCGTCATGACGTCCAGGACCTCCTTGATCATCTCGGGGTCCAGGGCGGAGGTGGGTTCGTCGAAGAGGAGGGCCTTGGGCGCCATGGCCAGGGCCCGGGCTATGGCGGCGCGCTGCTGCTGGCCGCCGGAGAGCTGGCGGGGATAGGCGCCGAGCTTGTCGGCCAGGCCGACGCGGGCCAGGAGGGCCTCCGCCTGGCCGCGGGCCTCCGCGCGGCTTTTCTTGCGTACGAGGCGCGGCGCCAGGCTCACGTTGTCGAGTATCGATAGGTGCGAGAACAGGTTGAAGCCCTGGAAGACCATGCCCGCGTCCTCGCGGATGCGCCGTAAGTCCGCGCGGCGCCCGGTCACGCGGTCGTCGCCTATCCAGACCTCGCCGGAGTCCAGGCGCTCGAGGCCGTTGACCGCCCGCAGCAGCGTACTCTTGCCGGAGCCCGAGGGGCCAATGACCAGGACGACCTCGCCGCGTTCTACCGATAGGCTGACCCCGTCCAGGGCTCGGACCGTAGCGCGGCCAGGCTGGGCGAAGTCCTTGACGGCGGCCTCGACGCGTATGAAGCCGCTCATCGAGAGCCCTCCTTGAGCCTGCGCTCCAGGACGCGCACGAGCATGGATAGGCTGACCGTCAGGCAGAGGTAGAAGAAGGCTACCACGTTGTAGGTCTCGAAGAACTTGAAGGTGCTGGCCGCGTAGACCTTGCCGAGCTGGGTGATGTCCTGGACGCCGAGTACCGAGACCAGGGCCGAATCCTTGATGATGGCCACGAACTCGTTGGCCAGGGCCGGCAGGACGTTCCGTATGGCCTGCGGCAGTACGACGCGCATCGTTATCTGCGCGTGCGACAGGCCCAGGGCCTCGGCCGCCTCGACCTGGCCCCTGTCCACGCTCTCTATGCCGGCGCGGAAGATCTCCGCTATGAAGGCCGCGTAGCCCAGGGTCAGGGCCAGCACGGCCCGGGTGGCGAAGCTGAAGCTGCGCGACTCGAAGGCCGCGACGAGGCCCGTCCGTATAAGCGGCGCGAGGAGCGCGTTGAGGACCCCGGCCAGGGCCGGTGCGCCTACGAAGGCTATGTAGTAGAGGATGACGAGCATGGGCAGGCCGCGGACCAGCTCTATGTAGAAGGTGGCCGCCTCCCTGAGGGCGCGGAGCCGCGAGGTGCGAGCCAGCCCCAGGACCAGGCCTAGGGCCAGCGACGCCGCGTAGGCAACCACGGCGACCCAGAGCGTCACCCCGAAGCCTCGGGCCACCGCTCCGAAGATGACGCGGTACGAGGCGTCGGCCAGGGCCGTGCCCAGGGCCACGACGCCGAGGCCGACGAGGAGGACGAGCCACCATGGTATGGCCGCGAGGGTCGCGGCTCCCGTACGCCTTCGATTCACGCTTGCTCGCTTAAGGCTGGTACTCGAAGAACCACTTGGTGTTGAGGCGCTCGAG
>CAZNNA010000346.1:0-3605 GCA_964573825.1 uncultured Treponemataceae bacterium | reverse complement strand
CGCGGCCTCGGCCGCGCGCCCGACGAGCTCTCCGTAGGGTAGCTCGAAGTCCATGGCCGCCGGCGCCTCGTCCCAGTCGCAGAATAAATACTCGTCTATCATGCCGATAGTATAAGCCGCCGCGCCCCTCGGCGGAAAGAACGGGTAAACGGCCCGGGACCACCTTGCGCCGTCTCCTCGGTTCATGGTATAGGGAAGCCATGGATGTCTCTAACCGAACGATAGACCTACGGCTCGTACTGGCCGTCCGCTCCGCGAGCGGCGCCTATGTCCCTAGGGGAGGTCTGCTCGATTCGGATTATGGAGATATTTGAGATATCTTGAATATCGTTACCACCGAGCCGCGCGGCCCCCGAACGGGATCGCGCGGCTCTTTCGTTTCCAGGGCGCCTCTCGGAGGTACGGCCCGGGACGGAAGGCCCCGTCACTTCGGGAGGGCGCGCCCCTCGGTCGAAAGGGGATTTCACTATGCCTATCATCGAGGCCATCGATCTATGCAAGGACTTCGGCGGCGCCCGGGTGCTGTCGGCCGTTTCCCTGCGCGTCGAGGCGGGCGAGAAGGTCGCCCTGGTGGGGCGCAACGGCTGCGGCAAGACGACGCTCCTGCGCATCCTCGCTGGGCGGGACGACGATTTCAAGGGCGCCGTCAGGCTCGAGCCCGGCCGCCGCCTGGCCTATGTGCCGCAGCGTCCGCCCGAATTCAGGCCCGGCGAGACGGCGGCCGCCTTCGTCTGCCGCGACGCCCTGGACGCCAGGGCCGAGCTCGAGCGCCTCGCCGAGGCCATGGGCTCGGATGACGCGGGCGAGGCGGCGGCCGCGATGCGCGCCTACGCGTCGCTCCGGGAGGCCTACGACGAGTCAGGGGGCGACGAGGCCGAGGAGTCGGCCGAGCGGCTCCTTACCAAGGCCGGGCTCGGGCACCGCTCGGGCGCTCCCGCCGAGGCGCTCTCCGGCGGCGAGAAGAACGTACTGGCCCTGGTACGGGCCGTGCGCCGCCTGCCCGACCTCCTCGTCCTGGACGAGCCCGGTAACCATCTGGACGCCGCTGGCCTGGCCTGGCTCGAGGGCTTCCTGCGCTCGCTTCCCTGCGCCGCGCTCGTCGTATCCCATGACAGGCGCCTCATAGACAGGGTCGCCGACGCGGTTGTCGAGCTCGAGGGCGGGACGGCGACGAGGTACGCGGGCAACTACTCCGCCTACAGGCTCGCCCGGCTCAAGGCGGCCGCGGGCCAGGGGCAGCAGTGGCAGGCCGACCGTAAGCGCGTCGAGAGGCTCGAGGCCCTCGTGCGGCGCTTCGCCGACATAGCCCGCTCGCGGCCAGATCCCGCCTGGGGAAAGCGCCTGCGCGCCCGCCGTAGCCAGCTCGAGCGCGTCAAGGCCGAGGCGACCGAGCGCCCCGACCTAGGCAACCGCGACGCGGCGGTCAGCTTCCTCGGGGAGGCCTCCAAGGCGGACCTCGCGCTTCGGGTCTCTGGCTACGCCAAGGCCTACGGCGACACGGTCGTCCTTACGGAATCGGGCTTCACCGTGATGAACGGCGAGCGCGTCGCTCTCCTCGGGCCCAACGGCTCGGGCAAGACGAGCCTCTTGCGCGATATCGTCGCCAGGGGCTCCTGGGACGACGAGGTCCTCAAGATAGGGCCGAGCATGGTCGTCGGCTACTGCGCCCAGGCCCAGGAGGTCTTCGATCCCCGGAAGACGGTAGAGGAGGAACTCCTACGCATACTGCCGACGCGGCGCGAGGCCTTCTCCCACCTGTCGCGCTTCCTATTCAGCTACGACGACCTCGATAAGCGCGTCTCCTCGCTCTCCGGCGGGGAGCTCAATCGCCTGCAGCTGGCCCGGGCCTCGGCCCTTAAGGCCAATTTCCTCATCCTCGACGAACCGACGAACCACCTGGACATCCCGACGCGGGAGGCGGTGGAGGACGCGCTCGCCGACTACGAGGGCACCGTCCTCGTAGTCTCCCACGACCGCTACTTCCTCGATAAGGTGACCGAGCGCGTGGTGTTCATAGAGGACGGGCGCCTCGCCGAGTACGAGGGGAGCTTCTCCGAGTACTGGCGCGACGTCGCCGCCCCGGCCCTGGCGCGGCGCGGGCGAGCCGAGACGCTCGAGACTCGCGGGCGCGGCGCCAAGGTCGGCGGCGCCAAGGAGATAACTCGCGACGAGGGCGAGCCCGCCCTCGAGGCCCGCATCGAGGCGATGGAACGGGAGAAGAGCCGCCTCGAGCGCCTGTCGGCCGAGGCCTTCGACGCCCGGGACTACGCCCGCGCCAAGGCCCTGGCGGAGGACCTCGCGTCCCTCTCCGCCAGGCTCGAGCGGCTCTGGGCCCGCTTCGCCGGCTAGGCTCCCCGGGATCAGAGCCTGAAGAGGAGGTCCTCGTAGGTCGGGATGGGCCAGGCCCCCCGCTCGACGAGGGCCTCGGCCGCGTCGGCCTTGGCCCTGACCGCTACCATGAGCGGTACCACGCGATCCCGGTAGGCCTGGGCCTGGATCAGCCCGTCGTCGCCGGCCTGGGCCTCGGCGAGGGCCTTGTCCAGGCGCTCCGTCTCCTCGTATAGCTCGGAGGCCAGCTCGGCGAGGCGGCGCGAGCGTCGCTCCGGCGCGGCGCTCGGCGCGCCGATACCGGCGAGGGCCGACGCGTCGCGGGCCAGGCTCGCGGCGTGCGCGGCTATGGCCGGGAAGAGGAGGCGCCTGGACATGTCCACGGTTACGCCGGCCTCGATGTTGATCTGCTTGGAGTACTTCTCCAGGTAGATGTGGTAGCGGCTCTCGGCCTCGGCCCGGCTCATCACCCGGTGGCGCTCGAAGAGCTCCAGCGTCTCGGGCCTGGCGAGCACGGGTAGGGCATCGACGCAGTCCTTGGCATGGGGCAGGCCGCGTCGCTGGGCCTCCTTGACCCACTCCTCGGCGTAGCCGTTGCCGTTGAAGACGACGCGCCTATGCGCGGCGTACGACTCCCGGATGATGTCCCTGATGGCCGCGAGCCTGTCATCCGCGGCCTCGAGCCGATCGGCGTACTCGCCGAGCACCTGGGCCACGGCCGTATTGAGGTACGTATTGGGCGTGGCTATGGACTGGGACGAGCCGACCATGCGGAACTCGAACTTGTTACCCGTGAAGGCCAGAGGGCTCGTGCGGTTACGGTCGGATATGTCTATGGGCAGGGACGGAAGGCTCGTCACCCCGAGCTCTATGCGGTGCGCGCCGCGAGCGGCCCGGCTCTTGCCGTCGACGACGTCGTCGAGGATGGAGCAGAGCTGGTCGCCGAGGAAAACGGAGATGATGGCCGGCGGCGCCTCGCTCGCGCCCAGGCGGTGGTCGTTGCCCGCTATCGCGGCCGAGGCGCGGAGGAGGAGGGCGTAGCGGTCGACCGCCTCGATGACGGCCGTCATGAAGAGGAGGAAGCGCGCGTTGGAGGCCGGGTCGTCGCCCGGTTCCAGGAGGTTTATGCCGTCATCGGTCGCCAGCGACCAGTTATTGTGCTTGCCCGAGCCGTTGACGCCCGCGAAGGGCTTCTCGTGGAGCAGGGCCTCCATGCCGTGGCGCCGGGCCACCTTGCGAATGGTTTCCATGACGAGCTGATTGGAATCGACGGCGAC
>CAZNNA010000345.1:0-3634 GCA_964573825.1 uncultured Treponemataceae bacterium | reverse complement strand
ACACCTTGACGGAATAGTCATTAAACGTCAAGTATCAGGCATGATACGAGCCGTCATCTTCGACCTAGACAACACCCTGTACCCTGCGAGCGCCTCCATGGAAGCCGACACGGTCAGGCGCATGAACGAGTACGTAGCGCGCGCGGTCGGCCTTCCGGTCGACGAGGCCACGGCCCTGAGGCGGGAGCGCATGCCCAACTACGGCACCACGCTCGAGTGGCTCATGGCCGAGCGCGGCCTCAGGGACTACGAGGACTACTTCGCCTACGTCCATCCCGACGGCGAGGAGGAGGCGGTGGCCTTCGACCCGGCCCTGGGACCCTTCCTCGACTCCATCGCCCTGCCCAAGTACGTGTTCACCAACGCTCCCATGGAGCACGCCGATCGAGTGCTCCGAAAGCTCCGCGTCGCCGATCGCTTCGAGCGCGTCTTCGACGTGCGTTTCTGCGACCTCAAGGGCAAGCCCGCGGCCTCGGCCGTAGACAAGGTCATAGCGACTATAGGGTTCAAGGCGGACGAGACGATCTTCGCCGACGACGTTCCGCGCTACGTCCGGGGCTTCGTCGACCGCGGCGGCAGGGGCGTCCTCGTGGACCATTTCGGCCGCCACCCGGACGCGGGCCTACCCACCGTCAAGACCATCTACGAACTGCCCGCCCTACTCGACTAAGGAGCCGCTCCATGAAGATACCCAACCTCCTGCCCGCGATAGTGCGCCGCCGCCCGGGACGCGTCGAGCTCAGCGTGTCGCCGCTGACGCGGGCCCTCTACCTGGGCCTCGGCACCCTGCTCGTGCTCGTGCTCCTGCGCCAGCCGAGCGGCAGGCCCTTCGCCGTCATGTTCGCCATAGTGATAGCCCTGGCGGCCATGGCCGAGGATCGCTGGATATTCGACGGCGAGGCCGGCGAGGTCCGCAAGCGCTTCGGCCTCTTCGTCCTGGCCAAGAGCTGGGCGATCGACCTCGGCGCCGTAGCGAGCGTGGAGCTGGAGTCGGACTTCAGCGGCGCCGAGGGCGGGGACCCCTACGGCGCCGTGCGCATAGCCGAGCGGAAGGGCCACTGCGCCATGCGCCTCGTCCTGGCGGACGGGCGGACCCTGGTGGTCTGCTCGGCCAGGCGGGCCTTGCTGCCGGACCTACGCGAACGGGCCGCGGCGGCGGCCGAGGCCATAGGCCGGCCCCTCGTCGAGGCCTAGAGCCTGCGCCCCCCCGGGCTCGCGTCCTAGGCGCGCCGCCCTATGTGCGCGGTTCCCCGGCGCGCCGCTCGCTGAAGCGGCGCGAGGCGAAGACGGAGGCGGCCACGGTCAGGGCTACGGAGAGCGCCAGGGCTACCGCGACGACGAAGCTCGCCGAGCGTAGGCGCGCGAAGGGCGCCGCGACGAGGCCCCAGAGCGCCAGGAGCCCGAAGAACGACAGGCAGGCGAAGGCCGCCGAGGCCAGGGCGAGCAAGGCGAAGCGCGGGGCGCCTCCGGCCCTCACGGCCGCCCTTCCGGCGACTGGGCGGTCGGCGGCCGAACGAAGAAGCCCGCGGCCACGAGCAGTACGCCGCAGACGACCACGGCCGAGTCGGCCACGTTGAAGGTCGGCCAGCGCTCGAGCCCGAAGAGCCCGTAGAACTTGAAGGACAGGAAGTCTATGACGCCGTCCGGCCTGAGGACGCGGTCGACGATGTTTCCCACCCCGCCCCCGACTATGCCGCCGAGCGCCCAGCGCTGGAGCGTCGTCAGCTCGTCAGTCTTGAAGTAGTACACGCAGAGCGCCGCCATCAGGGCCAACGGCAGCACGATGAGCACGACGATGCGCAGGGGCTCGGCGAGGGCGTCGCCCATGCTGAAGGCCGCGCCCGTGTTCTTCTGGTGCACGAGCCAGAAGAAGTCGCCCAGGGCGCGATAGGCTATGGTTCCCGGCCGTATGGAGGCCGCGACGGCCAGCTTGGTGGCCTGGTCGACTACCAGGACGGCGGCGGCAAGGATAAAGGGCCCGAGCGGGCGCTTCTTGGTCGTTTCAGGCATGTCTTCCCTCGAAGGTCTGAATGCGACTCGGGCTAGAGCCCGGTCGGATACTCAATGAATACGGTCGAGACGCCCAGGTCGCGGGCGGCCCGCTCGGCGACGGCCTTGACGCCGTGCACCTCGGTGGCGTAGTGGCCGGCGGCCATGAAGTGCATGCCCGCCTCCGCCACCTGGTGGTATATCGAATGCGACGGCTCCCCGGTCACGTAGAGGTCGAGCCCCAGGGCTATGGCCTCGAGCGCCTCGAAGGCGGCGCCGCCGGAAACCACGGCCGCCGAGGAGATCTCCTTGGGCCCGAAGGCTAGGAGGGCCCTCGGCGCGTCTCCCTCGGGCAGGACCCGCAGCAGCGCCTCGTCCAGGGTGACGGCCGGTTCCAGGCGACCGCGCAGGCCTATCGAGACGCCCTTGTACTCGCCGAAGGGCTCCACGTCCTTTAGGCCGAGCAGGCGCGCCAGCACGGCGTTATTGCCGAGCTCGGGATGGGCGTCGAGCGGAAGGTGGCAGGCGTAGAGGCCTATATCGGCCGAGAGGAACTCGGCTACCCGAGCCCGCATGGAGCCGACCAGGGGCGCCGGCTTGCCCCAGAAGAGGCCGTGGTGGACGAAGAGCGCGTCGGCGCCGGCCTCGCGGGCCCGCCTGGCGGTCTCGGCGCAGGCATCCACGGCGAAGGCTATCTTGCGCAGGGGCGCGCCGGAGCGCCCGATCTGGATGCCGTTGAGCGAGTCGTCTATGCGGGAGAAGCGCGGGATATCGAGCAGGGCGCTCGCCCAGCGATCGAAGCCGTCCATGTCCATGCGGCGAGTATAGCCCGCTCGGGCTTCTAGCGGCAAGGCTGGTCTCGATTACATGCGCGCTTCCAGGAAGCGCCTCATCTCGGCGAAGGCCTCTCTGCTCTCGGGAATCAGGTCTCCTAGAGCCGGCCAGACGTGCCAGAGCCCGTTCCTCGTGACGAGGCGCGCATCCACCCCGGCGGCCCTGGCCCGCTCCGCTACGGCAATCGAGTCGTCCAGGAGCAGCTCTCCCGAGTCTACCTGTATGAGGATCGGAGGGAAGCCGGAATAGTCGGCGAACGCCGGCGATATGAGCGGATGGGAGGGATCGGCCCCTGCGGCGTACTGCCCGGCCCAGAACCGGAGCGTCTCCAGGTAGAGCAGCGGATCCGAGGCCGCGTTACCGCCATGGCTTCGCCCGGAGAGGGTCAGGTCGGCCCAGGGCGATAGGCATAGCACGGCGGACGGCAAGGGATCGCCGGCGTCCCGAAGCGCCTGGATAGTCGCCAGGCAGAGGCCTCCGCCGGCCGAATCGCCGGCTAGGGCGATCCCGCGCGGCTCGAAGCCCTCGCCCAGGAGCCATCGGTACGCGGCGGCGGCATCCTCGATAGCCGCCGGGAAAGGATGCTCGGGCGCCAGGCGATACTCGGGTACCACGAGGCGCATGCCTAGTTCCTTGGCCATGGGCACGCACAGCATCAACGAAGAATCGATGAAGCCGGTAACGTAGCCGCCGCCGTGCAGGTAGAGGACGACCCGGCCGGCGCCCCGACCGCGGCCCCCCCTACCGGCGCCGGAGTCGCCGTCGAGGCCGTCCCCGCCGGCGCCGACGGGTTCTATGGACGCGCAGGGAA
>CAZNNA010000344.1:0-3665 GCA_964573825.1 uncultured Treponemataceae bacterium | reverse complement strand
GGCGACCCCTTCCCGCTGGCGCTCAGGGCGACGAGGCAGGGCGGCGCGCCCTTCGCCCTGCGGGCCTACCAGGAGGACGCGGTCAGGGCCTTCGCGGGCCGGGGAGCGCCGGGCACCGGCTACGGCGTCGTCGTCATGCCCTGCGGCGCGGGCAAGACCGTCGTCGGCATGGCCGCCATGGCGGCGATTGGCCGCAAGACCCTCATCGTTACCACCAACGTGGCCGCGGTGCACCAGTGGATAGACGAGCTGCTCGACAAGACGGACATCGGCCGGGACGATATAGGAGAGTACACGGGCGCGGCCAAGGACGTACGGCCCGTCACCGTGGCGACCTACCAGGTCCTGACCTGGCGTCCCGACAAGGATTCCGACTTCCCCCATTTCGAGCTCTTCAGGCGCGAGCGCTGGGGCCTCATCGTGTACGACGAGGTGCACCTCCTGCCCGCGCCGGTTTTCCGCGTGGTGGCTGAGATCCAGGCCATCAGGCGGCTAGGGCTGACCGCTACGCTGATACGCGAGGACGGCCTCCAGGAAGACGTTTTCAGCCTGATAGGCCCCAAGCGCTACGACGTACCCTGGAAGGAGCTGGAGGCCAAGGGCTTCATAGCCGAGGCCTTCTGCCGCGAGATACGCGTACCCATGCCCGACGAGCTTAGGCTGCGCTACGTCGCCTGCGGTACGCGGGAGCGCCACCGGGTGGCCGCCGAGAACGCCGTGAAGGCGCGCGTCGTCGGCGAGCTCGTACAGAACCACCGCGAGGACCTCGTCATGGTCATCGGGCAGTTCATAGGCCAGCTGGAGCGGCTCGCCAAGGAGCTGCGCGCGCCCCTCGTCACGGGATCGACGCCGAACCCCGAGCGGGAACGAGTCTACGAGGACTTCCGCACGGGCAGGGTCAGGGTCATCGTGGTTTCCAAGGTGGCCAACTTCGCCATAGACCTGCCCGACGCGTCCGTGGCCATCCAGGTCTCCGGCACCTTCGGCTCCAGGCAGGAGGAGGCCCAGCGGCTCGGGCGCATACTCAGGCCCAAGGAGAAGAACTCGTACTTCTACTCCATTGTCTCGCGCTACAGCGTCGAGGAGGAGTTCGCCGACAATCGGCGCCGCTTCCTGACCGAGCAGGGATACCGTTACACCATCGAGGCCTGGGAGGAACGGGAATGGGCGCCGACGAGCTAGGCCGCTGGCGGGACGCCCTCCTCGTCGATCGCGACGACGTGCTCATAGGGGCGGCCAAGCGCTGGCTCGGGCCCGTGCGCACGCCCTTCAACAAGCACGAGCTCCTGGAGCGGCTGGAGGGCTTCCTGCGCCGACCCGAGACGCTCGAGGCCGTCGTAGGCTTACTCGATCGAAGCGACAGGCGTATCCTGGCCCTCTGCCTCTACGGCGACGCCGGGGGCGGCTTGCCGCCGCGCCTAGTGGCGCGCCTGGCCGCGGACGACCCGGCCTTCGAGCCGTCCGCGCTCGACCGCGTACGCAACCTGCGGGAGCGCCTCCTGCTCTACGCCTTCCAGCAAGGCCGCGACGGCGAGCGCATAGCGCTGGCGCCGCCGCTCCGCGACAGGCTCGCCGAGGCGGTAGGACCGGCGGACGCCCTGTCGACGGCGGTCAAGGCGGCGGCGCCGACGGCGCCCGACCCCTTCGCCGGCTTCTGCGCCCTGGTATCGGCCTGCTCCCAGGCTAAGCCGGCCTTCAAGACCCGGCGGGAGCCGAGCAAGCGGGCGGCCGAGCTCCTGGGCGCGACGGCGCCCGGCCTCTCCGCCGACCGGGAACGGCTATCGTTCTTCGTCGATGCGCTCGTTACGGCGGGCGCCTTCGGCCGGGCCGAGGACGGCAGGCCGGAACCCTATCCCCGGCGCTTCGCCGAGCTCTGCCGGGCGGCGGGAGGCGCGGCTCCCCTCGCGCTCGCGGCGGCCGGCTCGGCCGCGCTGTCGACGGGCCCGGCGAGGGAGGCCCTGCCTGCGTCGCTCCTAGCGCGCGAGGCGGCGTCGTTCGCCGCGGCGGCGGCGGCCTTGCCGCTCGGCCTGGCCTTCTCGCCGCGCGACCTGGAACGCATAGTGGCCCTAGCCCTCCTGCGCTCGCCCGAGCCCGGCAGCGCGGGCGCGGCGGTCGAAGGAACCGTGGGCGTTCCATTCGGGGACGTCGCCGCGCGGGCCGAGGCCGTGGCCGGCGCGCTCTCTCGGCTAGGCTACGTCATCCTGGGCGACGACGGCCTCGTGCGGGTCGGCGCCCACGCGAGGAACCTCGCCGAGGCCGGGACGCCGGGCGGCAGGACGCTAGTCATCGAGGAGTCCCACGAGCTCAGGCTGCTCCCGGAGGCCGGCGCCGCGGCCAGGGCCTTCGTCGCGGCAGCGGCGAGGCTCGAGCAGACGGGGCTGGCCTGGTCGGCCGTGCTCGACCGGGCGGCGGCCAAGGCCGCCTTCGCCCACGGCTTCGGCGCGGACGAGCTGGGCCGAGAGCTCGAGCGACTATCCGGCGCGCCCCTGCCGCAGAGCCTCCGCTTCTCCCTGGCGGACTGGGAGGCGGAGTCGCGCTCGGCGCGCGTACGCTTCGGCGTAGTCGTGGCCCTGGACGGGCACCTGTCGGGAGCCCTGGAGCACTCCCCCCGGGCCGAGGAGATCGTCTCCGAGCGCCTCGGCCCGGGCATCTACCTCCTGGCCGCCCGGGACGTGCCCGAGGCAGAGCGCCTCCTCAGGTCTGCCGGCATAGAGGTCGACTCCAGGCCCGCGGCCCCCGATACGGCCGAGGGCCACGAGGCGCTGGCCGCCCTGGCGCCGATAGCCGCGCCGAAGGCGCTTGCCTTCGAGCCGTCGCGCGCTATGATTGACGGAGGGGAGCCGCCGCTCGTGTCGAGACTGCTCGCCGCCCTCGGCGAGACCGGATGGATGTGTTCGGTCGCGTTCGTCGCCCTCGGCGAGCTCGGGCTCACGCCGGAGGAGCGGGAAGCCGCGGAGCAGCGGGTACGCGCCCGATTGGTGCTCGATCCAGCCGAGCTCGGGACGCCGGAGCAGCCCCGGGACGAGGCCGGGCGCCTCGACTACCCGGGCAAGCTCAGGCTGCTCGAGCGGGCGCTCAAGGACGGGGCGGAGGTCTCCGTCGAATACGACGACGGCTCGGGAGCCGTCGCCGGCGCGGTCGGGATACCGCGGCGAATAGGACGGACGGCGCGCGGCATGACCGTGACGCTCTCCGTCCGCGGAACGGGCCAGGCCGAGGTGGCGATAGCCGCCATCACCCTGGCCTCGAGGCTCTAGGAGAGCCGGATACGGAGAAGCATATGGGAAAGAGCGATTACGAGGCGGGGCAGCTCAAGCTGGCCGTCCTCATCGACGCGGATAATACGCAGCCGGGCATAGCCGAGGGACTCCTCGCCGAGGTCGCCAAGTACGGCATAGGCAGCGTCAAGCGCATCTACGGCGACTGGACCACGACCAAGCTGACGCAATGGAAGGCCAAGCTCCTCGAGTACGCCATCCAGCCCATCCAGCAGTTCGCCTATACCACGGGTAAGAACGCCACCGACAGCGCCATGATCATAGACGCCATGGACCTCCTCTATACCGAGAAGCTCGACGGCTTCTGCGTCGTCTCCAGCGACTCGGACTTCACGAGGCTGGCGGCCAGGATGCGCGAGGCCGGCAAGCTGGTACTTGGCTTCGGCG
>CAZNNA010000343.1:1875-3671 GCA_964573825.1 uncultured Treponemataceae bacterium | reverse complement strand
TGGAAATCCTCTCAGCGGTGGAGCGGGCCGTATCCGCTCCTCGCGGGGGCTTCTCTATAGCCCTGCTCGACGTCGACCACTTCAAGGCGATCAACGACGGCCGCGGGCACCAGTTCGGCGACGCCGTGCTTACGCGGCTCGGCGCCGCCCTAGCCGAGGCGTTTCCGGCTCCGACCGCGGTCGGACGCTACGGCGGCGAGGAGTTCCTCGTCCTCCTCTCGGGCTACGACCTCGGCATGGCTAGGAAAACCATGGATGCCTTTAGGCGGGTCGTAGAGGCGATCGAGTGGGCGGGCGCTCCCGGGCAGCGTGTCACCGTCAGCGCCGGCATTACGGAATACGCTCCGACCGAGGCCCCGAGCGCGTCGACCTTGGTGCAGCGCGCCGACGAGGCCCTCTATCGCGCCAAGCGAGGCGGCCGTAACAGGGTAGAGGGCTAGCGACCGATAGCGGACGCGATCTCGGCGGCCCTTGGCGTAAGGTAGGGCCTCGCCCGCTCGAAGGGCAGGATAGCCTCGATCGGGCCGAGCGAGTACGGGCCTATCTCGTACTGGTCCCAATGGAAGGCTAGGCCTCGCTCGCAGAAGCCGATTTCGTGGGGAAGCCCGTCCAGGGAATCCGCGAAGAGCCCGCCGTCTCGGAGCGACGCTCCGGGCTCCAGTCCCAGGACCTCGCGGAGGGCGGCCTCGACCTCCATGCGGAGAGTCGCGGACTCGGGATCGACGAGGATATCAGCGCTCCCGAGGAGCCGGCCCGATAGCAGGTCCACGGTATAGAGTCGCCTCTCGGTCATGCCGTGGGCGCCGCCCCGGAACGCGTATATCGTACGCTCGAGGCCTACGGCCCCGGCGGACTCCCACCGCGCGATGACCTCCTCGAGATATTCCCAGGAGAACGAGGCCCCGTAGCCAGGCGAGTCCCGCTCTCGGCTTTCCTCGGCCATGGAAGCCATCGCGCCGTACTCGCCGGCGAGGAGCTCGAAGGCCCGCTCCGCGTAAGCCTCGCGCGAGTAACCGTCGTAGAGCGCCCGGCGTAGCGCGTCTCGAGTAGGCCCGGCCTCGACGCCATCCACGAGGCGCGTCTCGAAGCGCAGCGAGGGCGTCCCGTCGCGCCCGGGCAGGAGGGCTAGCCCGCGCTCCATGACGACCGTCGAGAAGCCGGCGGGTTCGGTCGCCGTCCCGGCCGGTATGCCGCTCGAGCCGGGGCGATCGGGCGCGGGCGGAGCGCCGGCGGGGACGGATGAGCAGGCAATGGCCAGGCTAGCGATCGAGGCCCCGGCGATGAGCGCGATGAACGCGCGTAGCGTAGCGTGAAGGCGCATGGCGGTTAGTTTCATAAGCATAGAATCTACCACGTAGGGCCGATAACGTGAACGATGTGCTATAGTACGGAGGGAGGAACAACGATGGATACGACGCTTACCATGTACGCCGCGTATACGAGGAAGGCCAACGACGCTATCTTCGAGCTGCTCTCCGGCTTGGGAGACGAGGCGCTGAACGCCGATCGGAAGAGCTACTACGGTAGCCTCTCGGGCCTGGCCCTGCATATCGTCGGCGCTACGCTCTACTTCCATGGGCTCTACAGGCAGGCTCCCGCCGCCCTCGCGCCGCTCGCGGGCAGCAAGGGCCTATCGGCGCCCGAGAAGGGCCCGCTGTCGCGCGACGGATGGCTGTCCCTCCGCTCGGCTTGCCGGGCGGCCGACGACGCCACCGTGGCGCTCGCCGAGGTCGCCGACGAGGCTCTCCTGGCCTACCCCGTCGCCGTGGACTGGTACGGCGGCCATCCGGCGACGG
>CAZNNA010000343.1:0-1775 GCA_964573825.1 uncultured Treponemataceae bacterium | reverse complement strand
GATTACGAGCCGGTGAGGCTACCGATGGTAACGGACATCCTGGTAGTCGGCAAGAAGGTTCCGCAAGGCAAGAACGGCATCATGCTCTCCTTCGAGCTCATAGCGCCCGATGTCTTCGAGCTCCTGGAGATCGAAGAGAGCGACACCGTGGAAGCGGTCATCGTCAATAAGTCGATCCTGAGGAAGCTTCCCAGCGAGCGGGTCCTTTCGATACTGAGGGAGTACGTCTTCCCGTTCGTATCGCGGGGCGAAACGCTAAAAGTGAATTTCAACATCCAGATCTTCCATAACCATATACGGGGAGAAGTACTTGAAGGCCTTGGAGCTGATTAACCCGAACGAGACGCCGGCCCCTCCCTACGCGAGCGTCGCGTCATGCGAGGCCCAGCTCGCGCGGGACGGTTACCTAGCCGTCAAGGATGGAACCCGCTTCATCGGTCTCGTGACCGAGACGGATGTCATCGACAAGGCCCATACGCTCGTCATCGACTGCGTCGGCCCGAAGCGTTTCGTACGCTACGACGACGGGATAGAGGAAGCCTTATCCCTCATGAGAACCTCGGGCGTTCGCTTCCTGCCCGTAGCCGACAGGGAGGGAAACTACGCGGGCACGATTTCGATAGAGTCCGTCCTATCCGCGCTAAGCTCGATCAGGCGATCGCCGACGCGCGTTACCATCACGAACGAGATCGGGTCGAGGGAAGCCGAGGCATGCAAGCAGTCCTTCGTCAGGCAGCTAACTCATTGCGTCAAGAATCCCTTGCAGGTGATCCATAGCTCGCTGAGCCTGCTACGCGACGGCGCCGGCGAACGGGAGGCGGGGATACTCCTGGACACCATAGCGTCCTGCGCCAAGGACATCGACGAGGTCGTAGAGCGACTCGCGGACGAGTACCTTCGAGGCGTTCCGTCAGGTTGACGCCTCCCCCGCGCCGTCGTAGCTTAATAGAAGGAGCGCCCATGAAGATCCTCTACCTGGTGTTCGTGCTCGTCGTGGCTATACTCGCGGTAATCTTCGCCGCGCAGAACGGCGCAGTGGTAGCCATCAGCTTCTTCTCCTGGTCCGCCTCGGGCTCCCTATCGCTCGTGCTGATACTGACGCTATCGCTCGGAATACTGATAGGCCTACTCATCATGGCGCCGTCGGTATTCAGGCGTTGGTTCCAGTCGTCCGGCCTCAGGCGCCGCCTCAAGAGGCTCGAGAAGGAGAGGGGCGCGGAACCGCAGGCCGCGATGGCGGGCCGGGGGGCTCGGTCCGCCGCCCCATCGGCCCCCGCCTCCCCCGCGCCGTCGGAGCCCTCGCGAGGCGAGGGCGCGCCTACGGCGGGAGGAAGCGCCGATACGGGACCGGGCGCCTAGGCCCTCGCCGCGCGCCGCGTGGAAGGGCCCTTGCGGCAACACCCGTGACCGCTCGGGTTTTTCGTGATATCATAAGGGCTTATCGTAACATCGCGAGGGACGGACTACGTCCGAGGAGAAAAGATGAGGCCTGATACCTTCCAGCGCTTAGTAGCGCGGCTCGTCCTGTACACGCTCCTCCTAATCGGGCTCGCCTCCTGCCGGGCGCCTCTCCTCTCGCCCGCGGGCGGGGTTAGCCTAACGATAGGTTTCCTCGTTAGCGGCCGGGCACGGCTCGATGCGCCCGCGGCCGGCGCGCCGAGGCTCATAATACCCACGGCGACCAGGCTCCAGGTAACCCTATCCACGGATCGCGCCGGCGTCCCGCCCCCGCCCGCGGCGGAGGTTCCCGTCGACGTATCGCAAGGCTCAGGTAA
>CAZNNA010000342.1:0-3678 GCA_964573825.1 uncultured Treponemataceae bacterium | reverse complement strand
GTTCCGAGGCACAAGGCCGCGGCTACGATGGCGGAGAGGGTTCGGGGCGGTCTCACGGCTCGTACTCCCACAGGCTCAGGATGGCGGGCACCGCGAAGAGGCTGACCAGCGTCGACGCGACGAGCCCGCCCGATACCGCTATGCCGAGCGGCCTCAGTATGGCCGAGCCCGAGTCATGGCCCAGCGCTATGGGCAGCATGCCGAAGATGGTCGTCAGCGTGGTAATGAGTATGGGTTGCAGTCGCAGCGCGGCCGTCGCCTCGAGGGCGCTCCGCCTGTCGGGGTAGTCCTTCCGCGTCGCTATGTAGAAATCGATCATGATGATGGCGTTGTTGACGACTATGCCTCCGAGGAGGATGGTGCCGAGCATGGAGTTGAGGTTGAGGGTGGATCCGAAGGCGTAGAGCGACAGGACCACGCCTACGAAGCCGAAGGGTATGGTCACGAGGATGACGAGCGGTATCCAGAGCGAGTTGAACTGGAAGCAGAGCAGGAGGTAGATGAGGAGGACCGATACGGCCAAGGCGGCGAAGAGCGAGCGTATGGCCTCGTCGATCTCCTCGCGAGGGTTGTCGAGCTCGTAGCCGTAGCCCGGGGGAAGGGAGACGCGCTCGGCCAGGACGGCCTTGGCCTCGGCCTCCTTGCGGAGCCGCTCGGCGTCGCCCGTGTCGGGGCCGGTGGAGGCGTAGAGCCGAAACACCGGCTCGCCGTCCACCGCGTAGACCTGCGAGACGCTCGAGCGGACGCTGAAGTCCATGAAGTGCTTGAGCGGCACGAAGGACGACTCCCAGGGAATGAGCAGGTCCTGGAGCTTGTCCCGCGAGTCCAGGTACTCGTCGGGATACTTGGCCGAGACCTCCACCTCGTAGTCTCCGTCCGTGAAGTCGGCGACCGCGCTGCCGCCGAGCGCCCGCCTGACTATCGAGGTGAGCCGGGCTGCGTTCAGGCTGCCGAAGCCGTCCAGGGTCTCGTCCCTCGGCGTCAGCACGAGCTCGTTGGCCATGGCCGGCGAGGGCCGCACGTTGACCCGGGAGTAGATGCGGGACTCGTTCAATGCGCGCTGCATGTCGTCGAGCAGCCCTACCTTGACCGTCGCGTCGGGACCGTAGACGCTCAGCTGCAGCGCGTTCACCTGGGGCAGGGGCAGGGCGGCCGGGTCCCAGGACTGCACGTTGAAGTACCACTGGCCCTCGCTCGGGAAGGCTCGCTCGAGCCGGGCCATGGCCTCGGGGACGAGGGCCGGCTCCTCCAGGTCTACGAGTATCTGGTTGAAGCGCCCCGACACGCTCGTGTAGCTATGGAAGGCCAGCCCCGCCAGGGCCTCGCCGAGCCTGGGCCTGAGTTCGGGTAGCAGCCGCTCCATGACGTCCTCGGAGCTCGAGTACTCGTCGTGGCGGAAGAAGACGACGACGCGATCGGACTGGGGCTTGCCCATGATCTCCTTGGGAACCCTCGGCAGGAGCAGGGCCACCGCTCCCGCCATGAGCGCGGCCGTGACGGCCAGGAAGGCTATCGCGGCGGCCTTGCGCCCGATGACGGGCCTGAGCGCGCGGCGGTAGGCCCCGGTGAGGGCCGCCATGGCGGGCTCGGACAGCCTGGCCAGGCCCCGGGCCCGCAGGTGATCGACGTCCTGGCGCCCGGGACCCCTGAAGACCAGGTAGGCCAGGAGCGGCACGATGCTCAGCGATACGAAGAGCGAGCAGAGCAGCGAGAACACGACGGCCTTGGCCTGGTCGCCGAGTATGGCGTTGGCCAGGGGCGCGGAGAACGATAGAGGCAGGAAGACGAGCACCGACGTCAGGGTCGACGATATGACCGGCGAGCGGACCTGCCGCGTCGCGTCCATGACTATGTGCCGCCACATGGCCGAGTTGAGCCTTCGCGTATCCTCCCGGCGCCAGCGATGGACGTTCTCCATGACGACTATCGTGGAGTCCACTATCATGCCCACGGCCAGGGCGAAGCCCCCGAGCGATATGAGGTTGAGCGTCACCCCGAAGGCGCTCATCATGATGAAGGAGAGGAGTATTGAGGCTGGTATGGAGAGCGCTATGATGAGCGTGTTCCGCGGCTCGCCCAGGATCAGGAAGACGACGACTACGGCGAGCGCCCCGCCGATGAGGGCGGAGCGGATCACCTGGTCTATGGAGCGCCGGATGTACTTCGCCGGGTCCACGTAGAGCTGGAAGCGCGTATCCGCGGGCAGCCTGCCCGTCGCCTTGGCCTCCTCCATGACGGAGCGGAGCTCGTCGGTCATGCGGTTCAGGTTGCCGCCCTCCACCGGGGTCAGCGTGACCTGGATGGCCGGCCTGTCCTCGATGAGGAAGACCCTCGAGGGCACCGCGTAGCGTATGTCTATGTCGGCTATGTCCTCGAGCGATACTATGGTATCCCCGATGCGCCTGATCTCCATGCCCGCCAGGGCCTTGAGGCCGCGCTCGCCCCGGGAGTAGCGGACGCTGTAGCGCTCGAGCCCCTCGCGGAGCGTGCCGAGCGGCTGGGGCGATAGCCCCGCCTGGAAGGCCGCGCTGACGTCGGCGGCGGTGATGCCGTAGGCCAGCATCGAGGCCTGGTCCAGGGTCACGTCGACGCGCAGCTCCTCGAGGCCGGCTAGGGTGAGCTCCTCGAGGTCCCGCATGGAACGTAGCCGCTGCTCGACGTTGTCCTTGAGGAGCGCCATGAGCCGCTCGGGCGAGACGCCGTCCGAGGTGGCCCCCATGACTATGAAGCCGGCGTTCTCGCCCTCGCGGAAGCGTATGGAGTAGGCGTCCTTGATATCGGACGGGAGCCTGGCGTTGACGGCCTGCATGGCCGACTCGACGGCTTCCTTGGCGTCGTCGCTCTTCGTCTTCCAGTCGAAGGTCAGGTTGACGACGCTCGAGTCGCTCGAGTAGTTCGTCTCCATGAGGTCGACGCCGTCGACGGCCGCGAGGGCCGCCTCTATGGGCTCGGCGTAGTCGGCCTGGAAGTCCAGGGCCGATATGCCCGGATGGCTCAGGCGCACGCTGACCATGGAGCGCCGCGTCTGGGGGTACATCATGACGGGCAGCCCGGCGGCGAGCCAGGCGCCCAGGCCGCAGAGGAGGATGGAGAGGACGATGAAGCCCACGGGCTTCCTGAAGATGAGCCTGAGCATGGCTAGGGGGCCTTCCCGAGGGCCTCGGCGTAGGCCGCCAGGCTCAGGCCTTCCTTCTCGTAGCCCGAGACCCGCGTGACTATGCGCGTCCCCGGCGCTATGCCCGACTCCACGAGGAGGTCGTCGCCGAAGGGGCGACCGGTCCTGACCTGGAGCAGCCTGAGCGCCTCGTCGTCGCCGACGGCCCAGACGACGCTGCGGCCGAAGCGTCGCACTATGAGGTTACGGTTGATGAAGACGCCGGTAGCCGCGTCCACGGGCAGGTCGACGAAGACGACCAGCCCGAGCCTGGCTCCCGCCTGCCTCGGGAAGGCCAGCTCGGCCCTGAAGAGACCGGTCGCGTAGTCGGGCTCGGCCGAGACCGACAGGAAGGCTCCCGAGAGGCGCGAGCCGTCGACCGCTCGGCCGAGCACGGAGCCCTTGGCGGCCGTTGCCACGCGGTAGGCGTCCTTGTCGCTGAGCGCCGCGGAGAGGCGGTAGGCTGAGTCGTCTATTACGGTGACCGCCGGAGCGCCCGCGCGCACCTCGTCCCCGGGGCCTAC
>CAZNNA010000341.1:0-3683 GCA_964573825.1 uncultured Treponemataceae bacterium | reverse complement strand
ACGCCGCCATCGAGGCCGCCCGCGCCGGCGAGGCCGGCCGCGGCTTCGCCGTGGTGGCCGACGAGATACGCAAGCTGGCGGAGAACGCCGCCAGGCAGTCGAAGGAAATTTCCGGAGACGTGCGTCAGATAGCCCAGGCCATAGACGCCGTATCGGCCTCGTCGGGCGGCGCCTCGTCCCGGCTGGATACCCTGGTGGAGAAGATCCGGGAGCTGCGTACGCTCGAGGAGGGCATCAAGGCCGCGATGGCCGAGCAGTCCGCCGGCTCCTCCCGCGTCCTCGAGACCCTGGGCCAGCTCCGGGGCATAGGCGCCGAGGTCGGCACGGGCTCGGCCGCCATGCGCGCCTCGGCCGACGCCGTGGCCGAGGAGACCGAGCGCCTCCTCGATTCGAGCAAGGGAATAGAGCGAAGCATGGCGGAGATAGCCGCCGGCGTTGCCGAGGTCTCCGCCGCCTCCGCCTCCGCCGCAGCCCTGACCTCGCGTACCGACGAGGGCATCCGCCGCGTCGCCGGGCAGATGGGTAAGTTTACCGTCTAGCGCGACGAGCGGGGCGCAAGGAGTATTCATGAGCGTTTCACGTGATTGGGAGAGCAAGCGTACGTTAGGAACGCTTGTCTCCGTCTTGGCGCTCGTATCCGCAGGCCTGGCCGCGGCTAGCTGCGGCTCCGTTCCCGCGAGTATGGGGGATACCGACGCGACCGCGGCGGCGCCTAAGCTGGCCTGGGACTACCTAGTCGAGCGGGAGTGGGTGCTTATCCAGATGAGCGGAGAACCCGTGGCGAACGGCGGCAACGGTGGCGCCGAGGCGCCTACGCTCACCCTGTCCGGGCAGGAGACGGGACGCATATCCGGCTTCTCAGGCGTTAATCGCTACTTCGGTAGCTACGAGCTAGGCGACGGCTCCGTGACGCTGAGCATTACGGGCCTGACCAGGATGGCCGGCTCGCCCGAGGCCATGGCGCTGGAGCGGGCCTTCGTCGAGCAGGCTAACGGAGGCCCCTGTACCTACGACGTGGCCGAGCAGACGCTCAACCTGTACCGCGACGGGCGACCGGTCATGACGTTCGGGCCACGGCGCTAGCAGGCCCGCGCGCCGAGGCTCGGGGTTTCCTTCGCGCGCCCTTGCGACTCGGGTTCGGAGAGCGGGAAGTCGAGGTGTATGACCGCCCCGTCCAGGTTCGAGAAGGCTATGGTCCCGTGCAGTTGGCTCGCCAGCTCGGTCATCAGCTGCATGCCGAGCCCTCCAGCCCGGCCGGCCGGCGATAGCGCTGGGAACCCGGGGCCGTCGTCGGCTATACGTATGCAGGCCCTCCCTTCCGCCACGGACGCGGCGACGAGGAGGGTTCCGCCCCTATCGTCCTGGGCGATGGCGTGCTTACAGGCGTTCACGCAAGCCTCGTTGAGGATGAGCCCGACCGGCATGAGGTCGTCTATGCCGAGGGCGACGGACGGCGGATCGACCGTGACCGCCGTCCGTACGCGATCCGCGCCGTAGAGCCCCCGGACGCTGGCTATGATGCTTTCTACGTATCGCCGCAGGTTGACCCGGGCGCAGGTTCCTTCCCGGTAGAGCTCGTTGTGGAGCGCGGCCATCGACTGGATCCTGCTCCGGCTCATGACGAGGGCGGCCTGGGCCCGGCTATCGGTCAGCTCCTCTTCCTGGAGCCGCAGGAGCGCGGATATGACCGCGAGGTTATTCTTGACCCGGTGATGGATCTCCTTGAGGAGCATGTCCTTCTCCGCCAGGGCCTGCCCGAGGGCTACCTGCGCCTTCCGGCGCTTCAGTCCGTTCCAGAGTAGCAGGAAGATGATGGCCATTTCCCCGGCGATGGCGGCCGCGAAGGGAGCTACGCGCGCTATCCGCTCGAGCCGTCCGTTCAGGACCCTGGAACCGCGGGGAAGCGAGCCTTCCGCTATGCCGAAGCGCCGTAGGACGCTCGCGTCGAATACCCAGGCGTTGGGACTCTCCAGGACTATGCTCCTACCGCCTAGCGGCTCGCCCTTGAGCCTGCCCATGGCGATCGAGGCCGCGCGGCGGGCCTGCTCCCGCTGCGAGACGAGCCGCCCCCCGGCCAGGCCGTAGCCCATCCCGTGCTCCCATAGGTGATAGACCGGCGCCGCGGCCGCGGTAGCGATGCGCTCCAGGCTATCGAAGAAATCGAAGCGCCTTCCCGTAGAGTCGCCGGCCGCCGAGAGGAGCAGTACCGAGTCCCGGTAAGGGTCGAGGCCGCGAAGCGTTCCTTCAAGCTCCTCCATCGTCATGGCGGACAGGTCGAGGCGATATAACGAACGACCGTCGAGGCTTACGCCGATCTCCATGACCCGAGCGGAGTCAGCGATGCCGGCGGGCGTGTCGTCGGTGACGATCCACGTCCGTTCGAGACTCGGGTTGAGCCGCGCCATGGCCTCGAGCGTCTCCAGCGCGGAGATATCCTCGACGACTCCCGCGAGACCGTAGTCGCCTTCTAGCGAGGTCGCCAAGGCCCTGTCGTTTACGCCGAAGAATACGGCGAAGGCCTTCCCGAAGAGCTCCCGGTCCTCGAGGTAGAGGCGTAGCGCGTGATCGTCGCCCAGCAGCACCGCGTCGTACTCGGGTAGGCGCCGTAGCTTGGCCGCGAGCGCTGTGCGGAAGGCGTCGATATCGGCGCGGGCAGGGAAGCGCTTGGCGTCCATCGCCTCTATCTCGAGCGTGGCGTCGAGCGGCGATACGATATCCTCTATCCCCCGTACCTGCGGTAGGAAGGTCGGGAAGCTGGAATGGTAGGACGATAGGAACAGGATATGGGGGTGTCCCTCGTGGGCGGTCGCGACGCGCGGTCCGAGCATCGAGATGACTGCGGAGACGAGTAAAGCGGCTCCCTTGCGCATTTCACTACTATAGGACCGGGCGCGTCCGGATGCCAGGGCCATTGCGCCAAGGTCCCGCATCCTCGACACTTAGTACCGAATCTTCTGTGCTCTATCGAGAGGAGAACCGGTATGGCGGAGGGAAGCAAGTGCCCGGTGACCGGGATGCGGAGCGCCCAGGTCGCGGGAGGCGGGACCTCGAACCGGGATTGGTGGCCGAACCAGCTTAACCTGAGCATACTGCACCAGCATTCGGGCAAGTCCAACCCCATGGGCGAGGGCTTCGATTACGCCGCTGAATTCAAGCGGCTGGACCTGGCGGCCGTCAAGCGCGACCTCTATGCGCTGATGACCGACTCGCAGGACTGGTGGCCGGCCGATTGGGGGCACTACGGGCCCCTGTTCATACGCATGGCCTGGCACAGCGCCGGGACCTATCGCGTCGGGGACGGACGGGGCGGCGCGGGCTCCGGTTCCCAGCGCTTGGCCCCGCTCAACAGCTGGCCCGATAACGTCAACCTTGACAAGGCCAGGCGGCTCCTCTGGCCCATAAAGCGAAAGTACGGTAGGCGTATCTCCTGGGCCGACCTCATGATCCTGGCGGGCAACTGCGCCCTCGAGTCGATGGGCTTCAAGACCTTCGGGTTCGCCGGCGGGCGCGAGGACGTCTGGGAGCCCGAGGAGGACGTCTACTGGGGCAGCGAGGATACCTGGCTGGGCGACAAGCGCTACTCGGGCGAGCGCGACCTGGATAACCCCCCGGCGGCCGTGCAGATGGGGCTCATCTACGTAAACCCCGAGGGCCCCAACGGCAAGCCCGACCCGGTCGCCTCC
>CAZNNA010000340.1:0-3710 GCA_964573825.1 uncultured Treponemataceae bacterium | reverse complement strand
AGAGGCCTTCCTGACCGAGGCCGACTTCAACCGCCTGGTCGGGGCCTTCATCATAGCGGTGCCCGTAGTCACGAGCTACAACAGCCAGTACGTCGACGGCAGGGAATGGCGTACCGACATCAAGACCAACGTCAGCTTCATAGACGTCTCCACGGGCACGATGATAGGCATAGCCAACGTCGAGACCCAGGGTACGAGCCGCGAGACGCAGTATAAGTCCATCCAATCGGCCATAGACGGCATACCCATGCAGCTGCAGTACGAGATACGCAAGATATCGCAGTTCCAGAACGTCACGCGCGTCCTGGCGGCGGGCCTGGGCGGCGTAGACCTCCAGCTGGGCCAGAACATGGGCATCAAGAAGGGCGACGAGTACGCCATCATCGAGAGCGACACCGTCGAGGGCTTCGTCGACGAGCGAGAGGTCGGCCTCATCGTCATCAAGGACGTCGGCACCACCCGCTCCAAGGGCACGGTCCTCTACTCCGGCATACCGGTGGTCAAGGACGTCCAGCTCCGCGAGATACCGCGCCTCGGCGCCGACGCCAGCGTCTACGCCCATTCCTACAGTTTCTTCGACAACCCTGGCCAGACGTCCTTCCTCCTCGGACTGCGCACCGAGCTGACTCGCGGCTTCTATGGGCTCAAGCCCTACGCGGCGTTCCAGCTGCTCCTGAACGGCGACCTCCTCTACCCCCTCAACGCCATCGTAGGCGGTCAGTACACGATGCATCTGTGGCGCTTCGAGCTCGGCGCCCGCGCGGGCCTCGCCGGCTCGACCAACGTCATCGTACGGCTCCTGCAGAACGAGTTCTCCACCAACGACGACGAATGGTTCACCCACTACGGAGCCTCGGCGGGAGCCTACGTATCGTTCCTCCTCTCGAGGGACATGAAGCTCTTCGCGGAGGCCCAGGCCGATTACCTGTTCGGGATCTTCGATGGCCTCGGCGGGGCCTTCAGTAGCTTCGGCGGCCTACAGCTCGGCGTGGGCGCCTCCTTCAAGCTCTAGGCAAGGCGAGCATGGACGATACCGACCTGCGGGGCCTGTCGGCGGCCGACGCCAAGGCCTACGCGCTCGAATTCATCGCCGCCCTCAGGGGCCTGGAGCGCGACCTCGCGGCCCTGGGCGAGGAGGCGGCGCTCTGGGCCAAGCGCATCGAGCTGGCCGCCGCCAAGGGAGCCGCGGAGCTCGAGGCCGCGGCCCGGGCGCGCCTGGCGGAGCTCGAGGCCAAGCGCTCGAGCCTCGAGGCCGAGCGCGCCGAGCTCGGGGCCAAGGTGCAGAGGCTCAAGGAGCGGCTACCCATGGCCGGCGCGGCCGAGCGCTCGGTCGATCCCGACCTCCTCCTGGCCCAGCTGCGCACCGCGGCCGGCCTCGATCCGGACGACCGGGACGCGGCCGGGGCCCCGGAGGGCGCGGCCCTGGACCGCGACCTGTCCGCCCTGGGCGCGGACGACGCGCTGGCCGCGCTCAAGAGAAAGATGCAAGAAGGGAACTAGGCGACATACCATGGCTAGGCTCATACCACTACCGGAGCGGGATAGGCCGCTCGTCTTCGCGCACCGGGGGCTATCCTCCGAGGCGCCAGAGAACACGATGGCCGCCTTCAGGCTCGCCAAGGAGAAGGGCATACCCGGCGTCGAGCTGGATATACACCTGACGAGCGACGGCAGGCTCGTCGTCATCCACGACCATCGGTCGAAGCGCGTATCGCCCGGCACCGACCTCTGCATGGAAGAGTCTACCGGCGCCGCCATCCAGGCGCTCGACGTGGGGTCCTGGAAGGACGCGCGCTTCTCCGGCGAGCGCCCGCCCCTCCTCTCCGAGCTCTTCGAGGAACTCGGGGACGACCTCTACTTCGACGTGGAGATAAAGAGCGACAAGGCGGCAGACCGAGGCCTCGAGGCGGCCCTAACGAGGCTCCTATCCGACTTCCGCTACGGCGCCGAGCGCATCGTCGTCTCCAGCTTCAACCCCGTGGCCTTGAAGCGCTTCAAGGCGCTCTGCCCGGCGGTTCCCACCGCCATCATCTACTGCGTCGACGACGGGGTCCCCTCGTACCTGCGCCGCGGCGAGGGCCGCTGGATAGGCCATGCCGACTTCCTGAAGCCGCGCTCAGACCAGGCTACCCGGCTAGGCCTGGCCGCCGGGAGGCTCCTGGGCGGTCGCCGCGTCGTCCCCTGGACTATCGACGACCCGGCGGAGGCCGCGCACACGCTCTCCATAGGCTGCGACGGAGTCATATCCAACCGCCCCCACGAGCTAGGCCTACCGGGCTACCCTAAGCGCTAGGGCTACCTCGCGACGCGACGGCGCCGCCCCTCCGGGGGCGGCGCCTTGCTTGATAGCGATTCCGCGTATCTTCTTTTTTTCACTCGAGCTTCGTATATTATGTGCGCGGGCCGTTCGCTTCGCCTTTTCAGGGAACGATAGGCCGCGGAAAGGGTACACGATGACAGACGACAAGCAGGCGGCAGCCACCCAGGCCAACGCGCCGACCGGCAAGGCGGCCGCCCCCAAGGGCGGGCTCAGGCAGAAGATATTCAATACGGTAGGCTGGCTCGCCTTCCTACTCCTCGCGCCGCCCGCGCTGGCCATGTTCGGCCTACCGGCCCTGCAGGACGCCGCGATCGCCAGGCTCGGCGGCTGGGGCTCCCAGGCGGCCCTGGTGGCCTACTTCTACGCCATCCTCTTCCTTCGGGTCTTCTTCGGCTCCGACCAGCGCTATACGCCCGTGCTGCTCGGCTACGCGCTTAGCTTCCTCTACTTCTCCAACTCCCTCGGCATAGGCTTCATGCGCTGGCTCTACGACCTGGCCCACCGCCTGCCCTTCCTATCCTACGACGCCATGAGCCTCGTGGCGGGTATCGTCGTCATCTTCCTGGCCAATGCCCTCTCCTCGGCCCGCAAGGCCAACTGGATACTCGACGCGCTCGTGCTAGGCGTCCTGCCGGCGGGAGCCCTGGTCGCGGCGGGCATCTACCTGCCGGGGCTCCTGGGGCTGTAGGCGTCCCCATGCCGGACGCGCTGTCGCTGGCCAACGCGGGCATCGCCCTGCTCGAGTCGGGCGACTACGAAGGCGCAGCCGAGGCCTTCGAGGCCGCGTGCCGCTTGGATACGCGCTCTCCCGACCTGGCCTTTAACCTGGGGCTCGCCCGGCTCAAGGCGGGAAGCCCCCGGATAGCCGTAACGGCCTTCGAGCGAGCCCTGGCCCTGGGCGGCGACTGCTCCGACCTCAGGGCCGACCTGGGCCTTGCCTTCTTCGAGCTGGGCAAGGAAGCCGCGGCGGAGGCTTCCTTCCTAGCCGCCCTGGCCTTGGAGCCCGGGCATCCCGAGGCGCTCAACGACCTGGGCGTCCTGCGCTTCGGCCAGGCTCGCTACGAGGAGGCCCGCGCCCTCTTCTCCGCCGCCACGGCCGCGCGTCCCCGCTACTACGACGCGTGGTTCAACCTACGCGACGCCTGCGCCGAGCTAGGCCTCGCTGCCGAGCGCGACGCCGCAGCGGCCCGCCTCGAGAGGCTACGGCCGGGCGACGCCTAACCGAGCCCGAACTGCGAATTTACTTTCGCCTCAACCGTATCGGGTATATACTTATCGCCCTTTCCCGCGACAGGCGGGAAAAAATCGCAGAGGAGGACTAGATGAGAAAGTCGCTTCGCATAGCGCTCTACGCGCTAGCGCTCGTAGCCGCTACGCTCGCGCTCGGCTC
>CAZNNA010000339.1:0-3721 GCA_964573825.1 uncultured Treponemataceae bacterium | reverse complement strand
CAGGGTAGACTTGCCCACGTTGGGCTTGCCCATGATGGCCAGGCGAAGGTCCTCGTGCTCCGGTTCCTCGGGCAGCGCCCCGGACCAGTCCAGGCGGGAGACGACGAGCTCCACGAGCTCGTCGATATTGCGGCCGTGCTCGGCGGAGATGAAGACCATGTCCTTGTAGCCGAAGGACGCGTGCGACCAGGCGCGAGCGTCGCGCTCGGGGCTATCGGCCTTGTTGACCACGAGCACTATCTTGCTCGCGTAGCGGCGCAGGCGCGAGGCGAACTCCTCGTCCTCGGGCGTTATGTCCACGGCGTCCAGGAGGAAGAGGACGAGGCTCGCCGAGGCGATGCGTTCCCAGCTCTTGGCCGCCACGAGGTCGTCCATATCGTCGCGCTCAAGGCGAAGCCCCCCCGTGTCGACGAGGAGCACGGGCATGTCCGAGCCGTCGGGTAGCCACTCGCCCTCGATCGGGTCGCGGGTCACGCCGGGCGTCGGGTCGACGATGGCTCGCCGCGAGCGGAGGAGGCGGTTGAAGAGGGTCGATTTTCCGACGTTTGGCCTGCCGACTATGGCTACGGAGGGAAGGCCGCTCCACCTCGTCGATCGCGGTTCCGGGTTGCTATCGTGCTTCATGGGTAGGGCAGGATACAACGAACCGGGCTCGCTCGGCTAGAGATCGCGGGATACGCGGCCCGCCAGCCTCTCGGCCAGCATGGCCTCCGTCGACTGGTGAGACTTCATGGACAGGGCCTCGGCCGCGACGGCCTTGGCGTCCTCGAAGGAGAGCGACCGGATCGTTCGCTTGACATCGGGAACGGAGACGGCCGACATGGAGAACTCGTCCAGCCCGAGCCCTAGGAGCACGACGGCGGCGAAGGGATCGCTCGCCATCTCTCCGCACATCGACACGGGTATGCCGGCCGCATGGCCTTCGTCTATGACGTTCTTGACGAGCCGTAGGACGGCGGGATGGAAGGGCTCGTGCAGGTAGGCCACCTTCTCGTTGCCCCGATCAACCGCTATCGTGTACTGGATGAGGTCGTTGGTGCCGATGGACATGAAGTCCACCTTCTCTGCCAGGATGTCGGCTATCATGGCGGCGCTCGGCACCTCGACCATGATGCCGACGGGTATGTCCTCCCTGAAGGCCTGCCCGCGGCGGCGGCACTCCGCCTTGGCCTCGTCGAGGGCCGCGAGGGCCGCGTCCAGTTCCACGGGGCCGGAGATCATAGGGAACATGATGCGCGCGTCGCCGTAGGCGCTCGCCCTCAGTATGGCGCGGAGCTGGTCCTGGAAGAGCTCCGTGTCGGATAGGCAGTAGCGGATGGCTCTCCAGCCGAGGAGCGGGTTCTTCTCCTCCTCGAGCGAGAGGTCGGGCACGACCTTATCGCCGCCGACGTCGAGGGTCCTTATGGTGACGGGCTTACAGTCCATGGCCGAGAGGACGCGGCGGTAGGCGGCGTACTGGGACTCCTCGCTCGGCGCGCGGCCGGGCTGCAGGAAGAGGAATTCGGAGCGGAAGAGCCCTATGCCGGAGGCGCCGTGCCGCAGGACCGAGTCCGTTTCCTCGGGGACCTCGATGTTGGCCTTGATGAGCACCTCTCGGCCGTCGAGCGTCGTAGCCGGCAGCGCGGCTATGGAGGCGAGGAAACGCTCTCGCTCGGCAATGCCGACCTTGGAGCGCTCGTAGCGGGCTATGGTCGGGTCGTCGGGGTCGACGAAGACCTCGCCGGTGCCGCCGTCCACGATGACCCTATCGCCGTTCCTCACGGCGCGGGCGGCGCCGCCCAGGCCGAGCACGGCGGGGATCTCGAAGGCCCGCGCGAGTATTGCGGTATGGCTCGTCTTGCCGCCCGCGTCCATGACTATGGCCATGACCCTCGAGCGGTTCATGGCTATCATATCCGAGGGCAGGAGGTTGCGAGCCACGAGCACGATATCCGACTCCAGGTCGGCCAGGGAGAAACGCTCCCTGAACATGAGGTGGTTGAGTATGCGCCTCGTTATATCGTGGACGTCGACGGCGCGTTCCTGGAGGAGCGGATCCGCCAGGCCCTCGAGGCGCTTGACTATGGCCTGCTCGTACTGATGGACGATCCACTCGATGTTGAGGAGCGAATCCCTGAGGGAGGCCTCGATGGTCTCGTGCACCTCGGGATCGTCGAGCATCATGAGGTGGGCCTCGAAGATGGCGCCGTGCTCGCCGCCCATCTCCCTCGTAGCCCTGTCCCGCATCGCGGCGACGTCGTCCTTGGTCTTCCCGACCGCCACGACGAAGCGATCCCACTCCGAGGCGAGCTCCGGCTCGGCGACAGCGTAGCGAGGAATTGTCGGCTCCTCATCGTCGAGGAACGCGAAGGCCGGTCCTATGGCTATGCCGGGGGACGCGGGAAGGCCCTTGAGGATTCTCATCGCTTTCGCATCGTAGTCCAAAAGGCCGGGACTGTCAAATCAGCGCAGGACCGTCATCGGGTTCATGGTCCGTCCGTTCTTGCTGACGGTGAAGTGCAGGTGAGGCCCGGTGCTGTACCCGGTGCTCCCCACGGCGCCGACGACGGTCGACTGGGTCACGCGATTGCCGGCCTTGACGTCTATCCTGTCGAGGTGCGCGTAGAGCGTCGTATAGCCCGAGTGGTGCCGTATGACGACGTAGTTTCCCGAGGTAGTCGAGTAGCCGGTGGAGGCCACGACGCCCTCCATGGCGGCCCGTACCGGCGTTCCGCGGGAAGAGCCTATGTCGACGCCGGTATGGAAGCTGCGCGAGCCGGTGAAGGGGTCGTTGCGCCAACCGTACCAGCTGGTTATCCAGCCGCGTATGGGCCAGGTAAAGAGGTCGCCCGATATCTCGCGCAGCGTCCAGCTAGACAACCTAGCATCCGGGAGAAAGACTACCATGCCGGCGCCGAGGGCCTCGTCCCCGAGCCCGTTGAGTTCCTTGACGCGATCGACCGATATGCCGTGGCTCTCCGCCAGGGAGGCCGGCGTATCGCCCGCCTTGGCCGTATGGAGTATGCCGTTGAGCGTGGGTATCCTGAGGTACTTGCCTATGGAAAGCGCCCTCGCGTTGGTGATGCCGTTGAAGGTGATGATGGAGTCGGTAGTCACGCCGAAGCGGTCGGCTAGCTCCGAGATGGTATCGCCCTTGACGACGCGGTAGGCGACATAGAAGAGCCCCTGGTCCGGTAGCCCCGGCGCCTCCATGACGTCGACGGCTATGCCGTCCACGGCCTCGTCTGGCGCGACCGCGGCGTCCGCCAGGTCGGCGGCGCCTACTGACTCGGCCCGGGGCTCCGCGCCGGGCGTCGACGACGATATGAAGGCGAAGCCGAACGCGAACGCGGCGGCGCTCCATAGGAGCACGGCCCCGCTCGCGGCCTTCTCCAAGAACTCTACTCCGTTAAGCAGCCTGCGCTCGCGTCCGATCAAACCGTACTCCGTCATCGCGTGGTAGAGGCGCCATAATAATACGCGCTCCCGCTCGTTGTAAACAATTATCGCGAGCCTCTTTTTGAGGCCCGCCTCCCGGCGACGCGGCGAGGCGATCCTTTCGCGCCGGGACCTCCCTAGTGCGGCAGGATGATGGCGTTCATGCCCACGCCGAGCTCCGAGGCCTTCCTATCTACCATGGCCTTGTCCACCTTGCCCCTAGGCAAGGGGTGGGCGGGAGCGTCCCCGATGAGGACCACGAGCCTCGCGTCGGCGGCCCAGTCGTAGCCCGTCAGGGCCTCGT